>CALDUO010000206.1 GCA_937923745.1 uncultured Granulosicoccaceae bacterium | reverse complement strand
AAGTGCTCGCCGATATGGGGTTTGATGTCAGGGCAATACTGCTCAGCGGTCACGGGACAACACCAGAGCGCATGCTCAGTGTTAATTATCGTCACTGGATCGCCGAGACACGGGCGCAGATTCAGTTGTGGTCAGAGCCGGGCACGCCATTGTATTTGGGTGGTTTTTCAATGGGTGGGGTGCTTGCCACGGCAATGGCGCTGGAAAAACCGGACATTGCAGGTCTTTTTCTGATTTCGCCCGCGTTTCACAGTCGCTTAAACCATATGCTGCGCTGGTCATGGTTGTATCAGAAAGTGCAGCCGTGGGTGTTTGGCACACGACTGACCGAGGACAATCCGGTGAAATACAACTCGATCGCTGTGAATGCAGGCACGCAGTATTATCGAACCACACGTTACCTGAAGAAACGCTGGAAACGGCGCACACTTGACATGCCCGTCTTGGTGGTTGCAGCCAATGACGATTCAGTGGTGGATGTTGATTACGTTCGTGATATTTTTGCGACACGTTTTACGGCGCCGCACAGTGAGCTCATATTGTATACAGACCCGTCTGTGTCTGTACCGCGTGAACGCGAAACACATCGCAGTGGCGCATCAATGCAGCGGCGTATATTAAACCAGTCGCATTTAAGTCTGACTAACGGGCCCGATAATCCCGTCTATGGTGAGAAAGATCCGGTGTTGGTATGTAACGGTAACGAGTACCCGATTTTCAGAGCATGCATGATCGCAACGGGTCATTGGTTCGGCGCACAACATACTGCATCACCCGATGGCGTGCCGGTGGCGCGTTCTACCTACAACCCGGATATGCCGTTTGTGATTGATGCGCTGAGGCGCGTGTTTGAGTAGCGTTTACTGCAGTTCATTGAGCGCCACCAAAAACTGCTTCACTTCATCGATCGAGTTGTAATGACACATGGAAACCCGGACACAGGAGTCGAGTCCCAAGGGGTCCAGAATATTGCCGGAGTAATGATCGGCTTTTCGAACGTGCGTGCGTATGCCACGCTGATTCAGATGCTCAACAAGCTCTGCGGCACTGATGTTGTCGTGTGTGAGTGCCACCAGACCCTCGCGATGCGGGTTGTCGATGCCGCCAATAACATTGATATCCGGCATGTCGATCAGTCCCGGACAATTGTCAGCACCGTGCAGCATGGCGTGGGTTAATGCGTGTTCCTGTGCCTTGATCGCTTTACCGGCCGCTATAATTTTTTGACGACGTGATCCGTCAGGTTCGAACTGGCTACCCAGCCATTCAAAGTATTCCACCACAGCGGAGAACGTCGCGTAGGCACCGGTATCTCGGGTACCAAGTTCCCAATTACCGGCAGGTCCTTTATCAAGCTCATCGTGCGCACGCATGGTCAGTTTGTCAGAGATCCAGCCGATACCGTAGCCGTGGCGTGAGAACACTTTGTAGGGTGAGATGGCATAACCGTCTATATCATAGGCGTCGATATCAAGATCACCATGCGCTGCGTGCTGTATGCCATCAACAATGATCATGCACTCGGGTGCCCGCGAGCGAATAAACGCTGCAATCGCTTTGACGTCAACCGACATGCCGGTGACCGGCGAGGTGTGAATGATCGTTGCCACGGTTGTCCATGGGGTCACAACCCGATCGTAGTCGGCGACCGTGACTGTGCCGGTGTCGTCGTTGTGGATGGCCAGGTGATGCGGCACTTTGGCCACGCCTGCCCAGCGTTTGGCTGCACTGCGTGTTGCCGGGTGCTCCAGTGTGCTGCCCACCACATTGCCTTCTGGTTTTGCGCTCAAAACCGCATTGCGGATCATGCGGAACAAAAGCTCAGTGCCACTCTCACCGACAAAAATCTGACCGGACTTGGCATTGAGTAAAATCGCCGCATCTGCGCGTGCCTTATTGATGACATTGACCAGTGCTTTTGAAGCCTCGTTGGCTCGTCCCTGGTTGTCTGGAATTGTGGCGTAATGCGCCGAGATTTCGCCCACACGCTTTAGTGTCAGAGCGCCACCGGCATTTTCAAAGAATACGCGTGACTTCTCTTCCAGCGGGCAGTAGTCAACGTGAGCGAACCGGTCTCTTATGGCTTTTAACAGTCCGGGTGTTTGCGCAATAGTGCTCATGGTGATGTGTTCAGTTGAGTTGCTGATGTTGCCGGACTATCGACGAGAAATCTGTGTCACCGGTGAAGCCCAGAGCGTCCGCTCGTTCGGTGGCGATATTACCCGGCCAGGTTTTGACAATCGCATCGATGACGGGATCGTAGTCCAGCGTGACCCGTTGTCGCGCATCTGTCCCGACCACTTGTTCGAGTGTGTCGAGCATGGTTTGTACCGTCACACTGATGCCGGGCAGTGCAACCGAGCGCGAGTCGCCCAGTAGCTCCGCAGGTATTGACGTGCTGTGCAGTATGTTATCGATGACGCAAGCAGGTGATGTAATCCATAAACGGGTGCTTGCAGGTACCGGACAATTGGCTGATTCACCGTTCATGGGTTCGCGGATAATGCCACTGGCAAACGACGAGGCGGCGGCATTGGGTTTACCCGGCCTGACCACCACGGTGGGTAACCTCAATGCCCGGCCGTCTATATAACCCTTGCGGCTTAAATCATTGACCAGCATTTCACCCATCAATTTTTGGGTGCCATACGACGACTGCGGGACCGGTGTCGTCTGATCGGTTAGCGTCTCGGGCAGTGCGCCGCCATAGACTGCGGTGGAGCTGGCAAACACGACCAATGGTTGAGTGCCAAGTGCCTTGCAGCGTTCGAGCAGGTGGCGGGTGCCGTCGAGGTTCACCCGCATACCAACATCAAATTCCTGTTCTGCCTGACCGCTGACCACCGCTGCCAGATGAAATACAGCATTGACCTCAGCGTCTATCAATTGCTCGAGTACGGCAGGATCACTGCTGTCACCGACGACCGAGGTAACGCGCGAGTCGGCAGGCTTTGCCGCAGACGCTTGTATGTCAGAGAGCACCAGTGACGAGACAGTGTGATGATCACCGGAGGGCAGTGTTATACCCTTGTCCAGCAATTGATCGCAGAGCTTTTGTCCGAGGAATCCGTGTCCGCCCGTGATGACTATTTTCATGACACCGTCAGTTGTCGCGTAGTTGCTGACATTCTAACGCGAGATCGGTGATGCCTTGCCAGTTTTTCGCAGCAATCAGGTCGGACGGCACCACCCATGAGCCACCCACACAAAGCACATTGGGCAGTGACAGGTAATCGCGCGCGTTGGACAGGCTGATACCACCGGTCGGGCAAAACACAATATCGCCAAACGGGCCGCCCAGCGCCTTCAGAAAACCAGGGCCACCCGCTTGTGCCGCCGGAAAAAACTTTAGTGCAGACAACCCGTCTTGCATGGCCCGAATGATATCGGCTGGTGTCATAACGCCTGGTAAAAACGGCAGTTCGGCCTCACGGCAGGCGTGGCCCAACTCGTGTGTATAGCCCGGACTCACCGCAAACTGCGCACCGGCTGCGACTGCATGGGGTACTTCAGATGCATTGGTTAACGTGCCGACACCCACGATGGCATCCGGTACGTTGGCCGCAATGGCGGTGATGGCATCCATCGCGGGGGCGCTACGCAGTGTGATTTCGAGTACGCGCAGTCCACCTGCTACCAGTGCTTCAGCGAGTGGCACTGCGGTCGCGGGGTCGTTGATCACCATAACCGGTATCACCGGTGACGTAGTCATGATGTCCCTGATATTCATGCGGAGGCTCCGGTGTTGGCGGCAACAGTGGCTGCATTGTCTGGGGTGGTTTGTGTCTCTGGTTGTGCAACCGGGAACAGGCTGATTGCGCCGGTCTCTGCCGAACTTACCATGGTTCTGAAACTAGAGAACAGCTCGCGACCCATGCCCCATTCATTGTGGCTTGGGTCATGGGGAGCCGGGGTGCGCTTGGCCCATTCGGCTGCGTCAACATTGGCAGTGAGCTCTCCGGTCAGGCTGTCGAGTTTGATGATATCGCCGTCGCGAATTTTCGCGAGGCTGCCGCCGAGGGCGCATTCTGGTGACACATGGATTGCGGCGGGTACTTTACCTGAAGCGCCAGACATACGTCCGTCGGTCACCAGCGCGACTTGGTGACCGCGATCAAGCAACACACCCAGCACCGGTGTCAGTTTGTGCAGTTCAGGCATGCCGTTTGATCGTGGCCCCTGATAAATCACTACCGCGATAAAGTCATGATTGAGTTCATCGTTATCAAACGCCTGATGCAGTGCCTCCTGGCTGAGAAACACGCGTGCCGGTGCTTCGATAACACGATGCCGGGGTTTAATCGCCGAGCATTTGATCACGGCGCGGCCGAGATTACCCTGCAACAGTTTAAGTCCGCCGTCGGCGGAGAAGGGGGTGTCGACGCTGGCGATAATGGCTTTATCCAGTGAGGCATCACTGCCATCACGCCATTTCAGCTCACCGTTATCTAACCATGGCTCTTGCGTGTAATGGCGTAGCCCGTCGTCACCGGCCACCGTGAGTACATCGTTGTGGAGCAAACCGGCGTCCAGTAATTCACGAATCACAACAGCCAGCCCACCTGCGGCATGGAACTGATTAACGTCAGCTTGGCCACTTGGGTAAATGTGGGTCAGCGACGGGATAATAGAGGAAAGATCATCGAAGTCGTCCCAGTCAATGATAATGCCTGCCGCGCGTGCAATCGCAACCAAGTGAATCGTGTGGTTGGTAGAGCCGCCGGTGGCAAGCAATCCGACTATCGCATTAACAATGGCTTTTTCGTTTACAACATCTGCGATGGGGCGATACTGTTTGCCGCGGGCCACCAGATCAACAGCACGCGCAGCAGCAGCTGCAGTCAGGGCATCCCGCAGCGGTGTGCCCGGATTGATGAAGGCAGCACCCGGCAGGTGGAGGCCCATAATTTCCATCAGCATTTGATTGCTGTTGGCGGTGCCATAAAAGGTACAGGTGCCGGGGCCGTGATACGACTGGCTCTCCGATTGCAGTAATTCGTCGCGTGTGGCAAGACCCTCGGCAAACCGTTGTCGTGTTCGCGCCTTGTCTTTATTGGCAAGCCCGGTTGTCATGGGGCCGGCCGGGATAAACAACGCGGGCAGGTGACCGAACGACAACGCACCCATTAACAGGCCCGGTACAATCTTGTCGCACACGCCGAGGTACAGCGCTGCGTCAAACATGTTGTGCGATAATGCAACTGCGGTTGACAACGCGATGGTGTCTCGACTGAACAGAGACAGCTCCATGCCGGGTTGTCCTTGGGTTACCCCATCACACATCGCTGGCGTGCCACCGGCAAATTGTGCGGTGGCACCGGCTTCCCGAGCTGCGGCTTTGATGATGTCGGGGTAACCCAAAAACGGCTGGTGCGCCGAGAGCATGTCGTTATAGGACGACACAATACCAAGGTTCGGTTTAACCTCTGCGTGCAGCACAATCTTGTCGGCAGCAGGGCTTGCGGCCACCGCGTGTGCAATGTTGGTACACGAGAGCTGCCCACGAAGTGGTTTGCTGTTGCGTGCCGACTCGACGCGCGTCAGGTAGGTTTGTCGCGTCGCCGCGCTACGACCAACAATGCGGTCAGTCACGCGTTGGAGCGTGGCATGGATGTCAGTTTGGGTCATGTGGCTACCTTGGTGGTTACCTTGGTGAATCAACGCCGACTCAGTCGCGGTTTGTTCGCGGCTTTTGCCGTCACGTTGGCCGTGGCTTTGGCGGCGGTTGTGTCGATGGCGAGTGAGTACTTTATTGAGGTAATAATACTACATAAAATACAGAAACACAGTTACTCTCTCAGCCAAAAACTGTAATATACACACAAAAAATACTGATAAATAACGTATTTTTCAGAAATTAGTAAAGTAATTTAAGTACC
>CALDUO010000205.1 GCA_937923745.1 uncultured Granulosicoccaceae bacterium | reverse complement strand
TCAGGCACTATCACTGAAACCTGGACAGGTCGGTCTTCCAGTCGTGTAGTCAACGGCACAGAAATCACCACGCTGTCCAAATCAGCTTCTGATGACCTCTGGGCAGTGACTGTCACAACACCCGACGGCGAGCTGATTGATCACTATCTGGCAGAAACGGTTGACGCCATTTTCTATTGTGATTTTGCGGCACGCTAGCGCTTGCCGAACGCCAGTCGTGTAAAAGCGACGGCAATACTTGGCGCGCAGCTTGTGCACTAGCGTACCTGCTCTAACCGACTTACCAGTAATGGCACAGCTTGGTGTACCATCAACAGCGCCACACATCACCTAACGCGCGCTGTAAAGTGTCACTGTTGTGACATCACCATTGACTGACAGTACCAATGCCCCCAGCCGACTCTTTTCTGACTTTTTTGGCAGCAACGTTGCTGTTTGCGTATATACCCGGACCAGCCCTCCTCTTTGCGGCAGCACAAACAGTCGCTGGCGGTAGACGAGCCGGACTCACGGCAGCGGTCGGATTGCACCTTGGCGGTTACGTGCATGTATTGGCTGCAGCCACTGGGCTGTCAGCGCTCTTCCACACCGTCCCTACCCTGTACGTCGTCGTCAAACTGATTGGGGCGATCTACCTTGTCTGGCTCGGCGTCTGCATGCTCAAGAACGTGCTCAGCACACCGGTTAAAGCACCGATAAAAGGGGCGCCGTTCGCCAAAACCCGGCGGCAAGTGCTATCGGAAAGTATTACCGTGGAGGTGTTAAACCCTAAAACTGCTCTGTTCTTTATTGCCTTTTTACCTCAGTTTGTTGATCCACAGGCATCTTTTCCCATTTGGCTCCAGTTTCTGATACTGGGCTCGGTTGCCAACCTACTGCTGGCCTCTGCAGATCTGGTTTGTGTCTTTTTTGCAGGCATTATTGTCGATAGGCTGCGACAATCGACCCGTGCAGCCCGACTACTGGAAGGATTGGGTGGTAGTCTGCTGATTGGTCTCGGCTTACACCTGTTCTTGCAGCGCAACTAACCGTTCTCTTACCTGCTTTTCCTGAAGGTTTGTCTGCACAGACGGCACATCATCGCTACCCGTTCGATTGGGCCAGACCCGAAGCTATCGACCGGTAGCGCTTAATCAGGCGAGCAGCAAAAGCGCACTGTTCGTTGCGCCGAGCAGGGAAGACACCGATGCTTGGTTGCCATGGCTTTGGGCTATGTCACAACAGCTGGCTAGTGACTTGGCAATAATTCGGTGACACACTGCAACTCGTGCACCGACACCCTGTCATATCCCTGTCCCACAACTGCTTTCGTTTGTTATGTCGCTCAAAGCCCGCTCAATTACGCTGTTGGTCATTGCAGAAATCCTGACGATGACACTGTGGTTTGTGTCATCGGCCATTCTGCCCGACCTGTCAGCTGTGTATGAGGTAGAGGGCTTTGTTGGCGCGGCACTCGCCTCCAGTGTGCAGGCGGGTTTTGTGGTTGGCGCGTTACTCGGCGCGATATCTGGCGTAGCCGACCGTTTTGATCCACGACGTGTGTTTGCATTATTTGCGATCATTGGTGCAGGTGCCAATGCACTGCTGCTTACCCTGCCCGACCCATCTGTCGCTATTACACTTCGCTTTATCACCGGTTTTTGTATGGCCGGGGTTTACCCAGTGGGTATGAAAATCGCGGTGGGCTGGGGCACGAAAGATCGCGGTACACTGGTCGGTTTGCTGGTAGGTGGTTTAACGCTCGGCTCTGCCGCACCTCATTTGCTCGCCTATAGCGGTGGTAGTGACTGGCAGTTTACGTTAGTTCTGTCATCAGGCCTTGCGCTCATCGGTGCGCTGCTGATTCTGTTGACACAAACCGGTCCGCACCATGCCGTGGCGGCACGCTTTAAACCCTCTGCCATTCTGGTTGCATGGACCGACATCCATTTACGCAGAGCGTTTGCGGGTTACCTCGGTCACATGTGGGAGCTTTATGCCATGTGGGCGTGGATCGGCACCGCTGCTATTGCGTCCTACTCACTGCAGACCTCACCAGACGCCGCCACCGACCTCGGTAAGCTCACTGCCTTTTTTGCTATTGCGGCAGGTGCGGTGTTTTGTCCGATTGCCGGTGTATTGGCCGACAAAATCGGTAAAGCGCGTATCACCATCATTGCGATGACCGGTAGCGGACTTTCGGCACTGGCTGCCGCTTTCGCCTTCGGCGGGCCGGTTATTGTATTTTTTATGGTTGTGATAATCTGGGGTATCACCATCATTATCGACTCGGCACAGTTCTCGGCACTCATTGCTGACTTTGCCAGTGCCGAGCATGCCGGCAGCCTAATGACCCTGCAGACCGCCATTGGCTTTGCACTGACTATTGTGACTGTGCAGCTTACGCCATGGATCGCCGGTCTGTGGGGATGGCCAACCGTGTTTGTGATTCTGGCTCTCGGGCCGTTGGCCGGCGTCTTTGCGATGCGGCCATTAACCCGAGTACGATCTGCCTGATTCTTGGCTGCCTGATTCTTTGCTACTTGAGTCGACCGCTTCGTTAACCTACCTGATCCAGCACAGGCTGCGGCTGGACACCACGGGCGCCGCCCGCCGCAATTCCAGGTGTGAGTTTTGGTGGTAGACCTGCCAACACAGCATCGCCCAAAAGCTCGGCGGTGGCCGCCGATAGCGTCCAGCCCAAATGACCATGTCCGGTGTTGTAGAACACACGCGCCTGCTTACCGGCACCGACACGCGGCATCATGTTTGGCATCATGGGTCGAAGTCCGGCCCACGGCACGACCTTATCCGTGTTTACACCAGGAAAATATCGTCGAACCCATTGCGTCAGCGGCTGTATACGATCATCACGAATGTCCATGTTAACGCCGTTAAATTCTGCCGTGCCCGCTACTCTGAAACGATCGTGACCTAAACGGCTGGTGACAATTTTGGCATCATCATCCAACAGGCTCACCCACGGAGCAGCGTCTTTGCTGCTCTGATCGTCCAGCGCCACTGTGATGGAATAACCCTTGACCGGGTAGATGTTGACACGATCACCGAGTTGGGCAGCGAACTGTCGACTACCCACACCGGCGCAAATCACCATGGCATCGCACGAGAGTGTTTCAGAATTGGCACTACCAGCAGCGTTAAATTCAACCCGAGCGCCGCTCGCATCAGAGGCTACCGAAGTCACCTTCGCATCAAAATGAAACTGTGCGCCAAGTTTCATGCAGGCCTCGGCTAGACCACGAGTGTATTTATGGATGTCACCGGTGGCATCACTGGGTGTGTAGAAGCCGCCGTAGAAATCACCCACCAGATTAGGTTCTATCGCACGCATTTCATCAGGCGTTACCGCAAACCGTTCAAGCCCACCTTCGGCTAACAGTTTGTTGACGCGGGAGGCATGATCAAACCCTTTTTTGTCAGTGTGGAAATGCAGGATGCCTCGCGTCTCATGATCAAAGTCAATGTTCTCATCAGCTGCCCAACGGTACAGATGCTCACGCGCTGCTACCGCCAGACGCGTGGTCTCGACGGTGTTGTTTTTATACTGGGGTATGTTGCCTACAAACTCCGCCATCCAGGAATACTTGTGCCAGCTTGGTGATGGGTTGACCAGCAGCGGCGCATCTTTGCGAAGCATCCACTTGAGACCTTTCAGAATAGTGCTGGCTTGTGTCCAGACTTCCGCGTTGGACGCAGAGAGCTGTCCGCCGTTGGCGAATGAGGTCTGCATGGCAGCATAGCGGTTACGGTCAAATACCGTGACGTTGTATCCGCGTTTGAGTAGTGCGTAGCAGGTGGTGACGCCGGTGATACCTGCGCCTATGACGGCAACGTGTTGGCCTGACTTATGTTGTCCGGAGTTCTGTTTAACGGGGCTGTTTTGATTTTGACTATGATGCATGAGACTGGCTCCAAAGCAAACGAATGACAGTCACCGTGAGCCATACGCTGTGTGCGGTGGCTCGAATGACCTGTTATCCCATCTGTCTTGGAACCTGAGAGTTTGGCGAAGCCTTCGCGTACCCCTTCGGTGGATAATACAACGGTAGTGCCTACCGGTATTATCGCTCTCCAGATTGCGCTGGCAGTGTGGTCCTGGGGCCTGAGAGTTTCCTGGGCGTTGCTCCTTCGGCGTCTGCAAAAACTCCTCTGGCAGTTTTTACAGATCTCTCCCACTACTGCTGTCGGTGCATACAAACACCACCGGTCGCGACGCGGCAGACTATGCCAAAACCAGCCACCGCTGGCAAGCTTAAACTGTGCGCCAGTACGATAGCGGCACAGGAGCCAGTTGGATAAATGCAGACAATGCGAGCCGATTCGCAAAGCGTTGAGCTAACCAACCATGCGGCTGCCGCTGTTGGGCCGGTATGCGCTCATAATATTCACGACTGTTATGTGTAACACATGTTACTGATCAACTAATGCCACAGGCGTAGAAATCAGGGCTCGACGTAACCCTTGGAGACAGAGCCATGACAGTATTCAAAAAAAGCCTGCACGCCTGTGCGATTTTTGCAGCCACGATAGTCACCGTACCAACACAAGGCCACGCAGGCACCCAGCCTTTCCTTGGTGAATTGCAGGTATTTGGTGGCAACTTTTGCCCGCGAGGCTGGTTGCCGGCAAACGGTGGCCTGCTGGCAATCTCGTCGAACTCTGCACTATTCTCTCTATTTGGCACTATGTATGGTGGTGACGGACGCACAACCATGGGTTTACCCGATCTGCGCGGCCGCGCAGCCATCGGCATCGGCCAGGGTCCCGGGTTACAAAACTACCGACAGGGTGCCAAAGTAGGCAGCGACACCATCACGCTGACTGCAGCCAACCTACCGGCACACAATCACACAGTTCAGGCAAGCAACACACTTGCAGATAAAGCCGGACCCGGTGATAAATACCTCGCAGCCTCCTCAGACACTACCGGGCAACCACCCTTCATTTACACGACCAGTTCACCCAACAGAACGATGGGTCCTGCGACCATCACCAACACCGGTGGCAGTCAGCCCATAAACCACACCAGTCCCGCACAGGTCATGCAATGGTGTGTTGCCGTAACAGGTACATACCCATCGAGAAATTAGGCGCCGGGTACTCTTTATTTTACGATGCGCAGGGCCGCGCGGCAGGTCAATAAAGTTCTGCCAGTGTGTGTCCCATCGGCCAATGCCTGGACAGATATCAGGCTGTGAGCTTCTGCACCGCAGACACCACAACTTGACTGTATCGGGCGTAAATCCAATTCAGGTAGAGAAAATGAACATGTTAAAACGAACACTACTGGTGTTTTTAACCGCAGTAGCGGGAATTATTGGAACACCAATGCAGGCGACAGCAGATACAGATCCTTACGTTGGTGAAACCATGTTGTTTGGTGGCACCTTTTGCCCGCGTGGCTGGGCAGAGGCGGCAGGTCAGCTCTTGGCTATTCAGAGCAATCAAACGTTGTTTTCCGTCTACGGCACCCTGTACGGTGGTGATGGCAGAACCACATTCGGCCTTCCTGATCTTCGCGGACGCACACCAATCGGCACAGGATCAGGACCCGGCCTAAAACCCGTGCGACAAGGTCAAAAAGTGGGACGTGATAATAACGTGACCATCACAGTGCAAAACATGCCCGCACATAATCATTTGTTCCGAGGTTATAACCAACCGGCGGATAAAGCCGGACCGGGTAATAAATACCTTGCAACACCTGTACAGTCCCCCGAGGGCGCAGGGCCCGCAAACATTTACACCACCAACACGCCGAACAGACTGATGGCAAAACAAACACTAACCATGACAGGTGACAACAGGCCCTTCTCGGTATTACGCCCGGTCACCGCACTTCGCTGGTGCGTCGCTTTGCAGGGCGTATATCCTCCTCGCTCCTAAAACGGCAAACCCCGGCACCTGATCTTTGGTTGCCGGGGTTGAGGCGACCGGGGTTAAAGCCATCAAGGTTGATGCAACCGCGGTTGATACACTCAAGGCTGAAGTCAGCAAGCCGGATGTCCAGACCGGGGCTCAACCGTCAAAACGCCGGGCTTTTTTAAGACGCTGACTACCGGATCCCTGAAAACACAGACCCTCAAAAACTCAGATCTTCAACACACAGCCCGTTAAAAACACAGCCTATAAAAAATACACTTAGGTCACGTTTATACTTGGATTTCCTGAAGGTTCGGCCGATATCGACTATTGACGCAGAATATTCAGGAGTGCTGCTATGGGAACCGGTTTTATCATTCTGACGCTCTCAGTCGTTGTCATTGCCTTTGTCATCACGGTCTACAACCGTCTGATTACACTGCGTAATCGCACACGAAACAGTTTTTCTCAAATTGAAGTTCAACTGAAACGACGGTATGAACTGATCCCCAATTTGGTTGAGACTGCAAAAGCGTATATGCAGCATGAGGCAGGCGCCTTGTTAGCGGTCACGGAAGCGCGCAACACGGCAGCAGATCGATGTGATGCTGCCGCCAAACGCCCTGATGACTCTGCATTGGTCAGTGCGCTGGCAGCGGCCGACAATTCTTTAACCGGTGCCATGGGTCGGCTAAACGTGGTGATGGAAAACTACCCGGACCTAAAAGCCGACGCGCAAATGCGCGATTTAAGTGACGAACTCTCCTCCACTGAAAATCGCGTTGCTTATGCCCGACAGGCTTACAGTGATGCTGTCATGCGATACAACACGGCCAGCGAACAGTTTCCGGCGGTTATCGTGGCTCAGCTGTTTTCTTTTAAACAAGCCGATCTGTTTGAAGTGGATCAAGCAGAAATGAAAGAGCCGGTAGCGGTCAACTTTGCGTAAATCCCCGGTAAGATCTATACACAGCGCAAACTTCGCGATTCATGCGCTTCTTTGATCAGCAAACTTCCCACAGAAGGCAGTCCGCCGTGTTGCTACTGTGTTTTGTGGTGGCAATGCTGGTTAACGCTGTGGTGTTACACATTGGTGTTGTCAGCGTCACGCACCTGATGGGCGAGCCGGGGCACTGGCTCATCCCGTCAGTGCCGGCAATCGCGCTGATAACGATCGCCTGGACCGCCATACTGTGTGGCGCGGCGTTTCGTGCTTATGATGTCAGTGCCGGAGGCGTAACACTCGCAACCAGATTCGGCGCGGTACCCGCAAACAGCAGACATCGCAACGCTAACGAAAAACAACTTTTTAATGTCGTCGACGAGATGGCCATTGCCTCCGGCTGTCCCGCACCTGACGTCTATATCCTGCCCCATGAAAACAGTATCAATGCGATGGTACTGGGACCACAAAACGGATCAGATATCACTGCGAGCACTGTTCTCGTGGTCACGCGTGGTGCACTAGAGCATCTTGACCGGGATGAATTAAAAGCCGTTGTTGCCCACGAGTTCGGGCACATTGCCAACGGCGACATACCAGTGAATATGCGACTGCTGATTACGTTAAGCGGTATGATGGCGCTGTATGAAGTGGGGCGGCTGCTTGTGGGCGACAACCCACGTGACCTGTTTCACCCCGGAGTGCTGGTGGGTTATCTTCTAATTACGCTCAGCAGTATCGGTGTACTGCTTGGGTTAGTGATTAGAGGTGCGTTCTCACGACAACGAGAATATCTTGCTGATGCATCAGCAGCACAGTTTACGCGGAACCCGAATGCTCTGGCGTCTGCGCTGAGCGTGATTGAGCAACAGCACCAACCGGCACTGCACAGTATTTATACTCAGGAGCTCATGCACGTGTGTTTTCAGTCTGGCCGCGGTCTGGGCGGGTTCAGTCCGGCCCGGTTTAGTCCAAGCCGGTTCAGTCCGGGCCGGTTTAGTCCAGGCTGGTTCAATAGGCTGTTAGCGAGCCACCCACCTGTGCACAAACGCATTCAGGCGATTAATCCGTTGTTCTTGCGTGCGCAGGATCGGATTCGGCGTCATGAACGACACAGTAAAACACTTCATCAACCGGCAACGCACTCTGTTACGAACCCGGTAATGCGCTCATTAACGCAACCCGTAACGATCGAGGCAACGCAACCGGCAACACCTCTTGCACTATGTCATGTAACTGGACTTCCGGCGACTGGACTTCCGGCGACTGGGCTTCCGGTGACTGGGCTTACGGTGATTGGGCTTCCGGTAACCGATGCTATGACTGACACGTCGGTATCAGATCACCCGTTCCTGGCAGCTATCGCTGACATTTGGATCTCACCGGAAGACTGCTCTACCCTGCTCCATGCGTTGTTGTTGATTCATCACCAAGCACCCGACACGCACAAAGACAGCGTGCCTTTTCACATTGACAGCGATGATGGGCAGTCAACAGACACTTTAAATGAACGCATTCAACAGAGCATCGCGCAGTATGGTCATGAATTCAAACAACACTACATCACGCTTGCACACCACGCGACAGCCGTATTGGTGAAGTCGACCGGTATGGAGTATCGTCACCAGCTCGCCAAATCACTCTCATCTCTGGTGCGTGATAAACCGGGCGTCGGTACACTGAATTTAGTGCAATATGCAAAGCTCCACATTATCCTAAACAGCCTTGTACCCAATGAATCCAGACCGCGCAACGTTCCTCCCTTTACCATCAATCCACGACGCAGCAGCACGTTGTCACCCGACAGCGTCATCGATTATCCGGTTAAATCACCCGCCGTTGAAAAATCTACAACGACTGTTCAATCCTTTGAGTCCATGGCAGACGATTTTGCTGTGCTGCTCTCATGGGTGGTTACATCATCTGGCGCACCCACCGAGCAACTTGATCGCGAATTTGAGCGTGTGCTGTCATGCTACACAGGCCGAAAACAAAAACGCCGGGATATCTCGGAGTCTACCGAGCAAGTGGCGACCGCTTTCCAGACACTGCGGGCACAACCGCTGGCAGTGCGCCAAGCATTCGTTCAGCACTGCTTGGAGATTGTTGCTGTTGACGGGAATATCACAGCATCCGAGCACATGACAATCGAGCTTTTTGCTATCAGCCTCGACTGCTGTGTGCAGGCCGCATAAGCAACCCGTCTGACCCATTAGGATACCTTACCGGGTTGCGTTATTAGCGCAAACTCGGGTGCTCTTTTGGCCTGCAACATCAGGCCATCTATCACTACCACAGGACGGTGTTACAGGTCGTGGTCGATAGGGGTATTGCGTGTGCAAAAAAATACGGTACCATCAAGGCACACAAAAGCAATCCACACCGCACCTATGAAACCCATTCTCGGCACCATGACATTCTCAGACCAGGTTGATCAAAGCACCGCGGCCGAGATGATTACCGCGTTTAAACAGGCCCGACACCGCGAAGTGGACACAGCCTATGTTTATGCGGGAGGAAACACAGAATCACTGCTCGGCCGGTTACAAAAAGACGGTGTGCTCGACGACTGTATTGTTGCTGGCAAAGTCAATCCACTGGTCGAAAATGGCCTGCAGCCCATTGCTGTCGATCACCAGATCACCACGTCACTTGAACGACTCAACCTGGAAAATTTTGATCTCTTCTATTTACACCAGCCTGATCTCGACACCTCGATCGAACGAACACTAGAGGCTGTCTTTCGGCACTTTCAGGCAGGTCGCTTCAAACGGTTTGGACTCAGCAACTACGCAGCGTGGCAAGTGGCGGAGATCACTGAGATGTGTAAGGTCAACGGATGGATGCAGCCGGTTGTGTACCAAGGCATGTACAACGCCATCACCCGTGACGTCGAACGAGAGTTGTTTCCGTGCCTGCGCCATTACGGTATCAATTTTTATGTGTATAACCCGTTGGCGGGTGGTTTACTCAGTGGTAAGCACGCAGGCTTTGACAGCAAACCGGCAGATGGGCGCTTTGGGACCAACGAGCAGTATCAGGACCGTTACTGGAAGTCAGAATTTTTTCCGGTGGTAACACAATTTGCACAAACTTGTCAGGCTCACGACGTAGCACCTGCCAGCGCAGCGCTTCGCTGGTTAGTCCACCACTCGGCGCTCAGTAGCGACGTGAAAGAGCACGGATTCGACCATAGCATTGTACTCGGTGCAAGCAGCATGACTCACTTCTCGGCGAACCTTGCAGCCTGTGCTGATGGTCCGTTGCCCGATGCCATAGTGCAGGTTCTCGATGATGGTTGGGAAACCGTGCGGCCCTGGTGCATCAAATACTTTAGGCCCTGATCCACTATTTCCCGGTGGGCAGAAAGTGGCGCTCCAACCGTGCAAACTGGTCCGCTTCTTTACGCACCCTAATACAACAATGAAGAACTAAACATCGTTGTTCGAGTCCCATTGACAACCTCACCATAACCGGAGTACACCAACCACATGAAATCATTCGCCACGGGTTTGTTTTTTTCTGTGATCTGCCTGTTTTCCACTGTGTCATTTGCCGAGCGAGCAGTGCTCGCGGGCGGCTGTTTCTGGTGTATGGAAAAAGACTTTGAATCATTAGATGGCGTCAGCGAAGTCATCTCCGGTTTTACCGGTGGCACTGCTGAAAATCCAACCTACCGGGGCGATCACACCGGACACTACGAGGCAGTTGAAATACACTATGACCCGGCGGTATTAACCTACCAGGATATCCTTGATCACTTTTGGGTGAACATTGACCCGTTCGATGCGAGGGGACAGTTTTGCGACAAGGGCCCAAGCTACCTTAGTGCAATATTTGTCGGTAATGAGCAAGAGCAGGCACTGGCCAAAAAATCGAAGTCGGTGGTTGAAGCGCGATTCCCTAACCAGACCGTTGTAACCCCTATTCTGCCATTGGCCACGTTTTATCCAATCAAAGGAGACGAAATCCATCACCAGGATTTCTACAAAAAGAGTCCTGTTCGTTATAAGGCGTATCGATGGAACTGCGGTCGTGACAAACGCCTGAAAGACATTTGGGGTGAGGACGCCACTGTCTGAACCTGTTCCAACCCACCCGTCCGCTATAGCGAGTTATACAACAGGGCAGGCGAAACACTTTATTGGGCTATGGCCGGGGCGGCGGTCGGGCCAAAATTGTAGTCAGGCCTGCGTGGTATCGATCCAAGGTGCGGTTTAACAGTCCACACGCTGATGCTGGTATACCCGAAGTCGAAGAGGTGCATTTCTTTGACGCAAGAATGGGGTTTACCTACCGTCGCTGCGTTGATCACACTTAACCGGTGTTTGTTGAGCCGTCCGAATTGACCGGGAACCTGCCGGGTGAAATAGCCTGATGGTACCCGTTACATACCAGGCGACATAAGACCGCATACAAAGGTGCAATCTCACTATCCAATTCATTGTAATCTCAAAAAATTCTATCGACTGCGCCTGTTCCCATTGCAGGATACTCCGCCACAAAGGCGCATAGGCATCAACGTTTTATTGGTAGTGACACATAGCGCTTTTTGTCACTGGTCTATAGCGCCGCCCCTTGAGTCTGCTTACCTCATACTTGTTACGCTGCACCTTAGGCGAGGTTGAGTTGGCAATGGTCAGGTCACAAGATCCCAAAATGCGCTGACTAACCGACTATCCTCACTACGCTTTAACCGAAACAAACCAATCTCATAGGGTTCCAGTTCTGGCGTCAGGTTCAGTATTTTAATTTGCCGCCGCACATGGCTGTTCTTCAGCACAATTTCAGGCACTACCCCTACCCCGAGGCCAAGGCTGACCATACTAACAATAGCCTCATTTCCTGATACCTGAGCGTAAATGTGCGGTGTCATGCTCTGTTGCTGAAACCATCGATCCACCCGTTCACGCGACAGTCCGCGTTCACTCAGTATCATGGGCACCTGCTCCCACACAGCGCGACTGTTTTGCGTTTGTTCTAACTGTGGCAATTGAAACTCAGCCGTCGCTTTGGGTGCAATAAACACCAGAGGTGACTCTGTGATTTTTTTAAAAAGCACGTTTTTGGGTAGCCGCGTCGGTAATGCTGCAACAGCAATATCATCCTCGGCACTGGCCACCCTACCCACAGCATGCTCAGGGTCACCGGTATGCAGTTTTATCTCGACCCCAGGATGCTGCACCCGAAAATCATTAAAAAGCTCAAACAAAATACTCTGGCTAGCCGTGACCGAACAGTAAAGGCGGATTTCACCGGTGAGCTCTCCGGGCTTATCTGTCAGCTCATCACAAATCGCCTGCCAGTCGCGACACGCAGCCCGCGCATAACGCTGAAATTTAACACCCTCGGGTGTCAGGGCAACACGGCGGTTGTCACGCAAAAACAACACGGCACCGGCCTCCGCCTCCAGTTGTCGGATATTGCGCGACAGCGCAGACAGACTGACATGACTCTCAACACTCGCCCGTCCAAAATGTAAATGTGTGGCCAGTGCCAAAAATTGCTTTAACGCCCGTATATTCATGCGGCGAGCATACCTCATAATTCCATTTTAAGGGATGTATTGTTCCTGATATTTCAATATACGGCATGTTGGTGTTTCTGTACACTGCTCCCACGGCGACTCGTTTTCCGTCGTTTTGTCGCCACCACTATTTCCTGACCAACTGCAGACCCTCATTTTCAATTATGGCTACCAATTATTTCAATACGCTGTCACTACGTGAACAACTCGAACAGCTCGGCAAATGCCGTTTTATGCACCTTGCAGAGTTTGATGATGGCGTTAACGCGCTCAAAGGCAAAAAAATGGTCGTTATCGGCTGTGGTGCACAGGGCCTGAATCAGGGTCTGAACCTTCGCGACAGTGGCCTTGACGTGTCTTACACGTTGCGCGCTGAAGCTATTGCCGAAAAGCGACAGTCGTGGAAAAACGCCACCGAAAATGGCTTTACCGTCGGCACCTATGAAGAGCTCATTCCCACCGCTGACGTCGTACTGAATCTCACCCCCGACAAACAGCACACCGCTGTTGTCAATGCTGTCATGCCGCTGATGAAACAAGGTGCCTGTCTGTCGTACTCACACGGATTTAACATTGTCGAGGAAGGCATGCAGGTACGTGACGACATTACTGTCATTATGGTCGCGCCCAAATGTCCAGGCTCGGAAGTTCGCGCAGAGTATGTACGTGGCTTTGGTGTTCCGACACTGATTGCCGTGCATGAAAACAATGACCCGGAAGGCAAAGGCCTGGCGCTCGCCAAAGCCTATGCCGTGGGCACGGGTGGTCACAAGGCTGGTGTACTCATGTCGTCGTTTATCGCCGAGGTCAAATCAGATCTGATGGGCGAGCAGACCATACTCTGCGGCATGCTGCAGACCGGCTCTCTTCTTTGCTTCGATAAAATGATCGAAGAAGGCATTGACGCGGGTTACGCATCCAAGCTTATTCAATACGGCTGGGAAACTGTCACCGAAGCACTGAAATACGGCGGCGTCACCAACATGATGGACCGGCTGTCCAATCCCGCCAAAATCAAGGCATTCGATCTTGCCGAGACCATGAAAGACATCATGCGTCCACTCTACAACAAGCACCAGGATGACATCATGACCGGTAAATTCTCGGCAACGATGATGGCTGACTGGGCAAACGACGACAAAGAGTTATTGGGCTGGCGTGCAGACACCGCTGAAACAGCGTATGAAAAAACACCCGCAGGCGACGTTGAAATTACTGAACAGGAATACTTCGACAACGGTATTTTAATGGTTGCAATGGTCAAGGCAGGCGTTGAACTCGCTTTCGAGACTATGACCTCAGCTGGCATAATTGCAGATTCGGCCTATTACGAATCACTGCACGAAACACCACTGATCGCCAACACCATTGCCCGTAAAAAGCTGTACGAAATGAACTCCACCATTTCGGACACCGCAGAATACGGTTGTTACCTGTACAACCATGCCTGCGTGCCGTTGCTCGGCGATTTCATGAAAGACATCAAGAGCGACGTCATTGGTAAAGGTTTGCAACTCAACGATATGGGTGTCGACAATGCACGCCTGATTGAAGTCAACCACGCGATCAGAACACATCCGGTTGAAGATATCGGTGCCGAGCTGCGTGGTTATATGTCTGACATGAAAAAAATCGTGTAACGCACATCGCGACAACCACTGACAATGCCACTTGACCAAACCATCACACTGGATAACCTCAGTGTCGACTTTGATGATCGTTTTCGGTGCCAGCATATCAACTGGCACATTCATTCATCTGAGCATTGGTTAATCTGTGGTAACAATGGCGCCGGTAAGTCTGCACTGGCAGCCATACTGGCCGGTTACGGTGATATCGAGTCCGGCACGATCTCGGGTCTTCCAGAGCGTGTTGGACTGGTGTCGTTCGAGGCACAGGCAGAACTCATTGCAGCAGAGCGGCGCAAGGATGACGCTGATATTTTGGATGTCATTGCCGAAGGCACCCCGGTCAGCGAGATCATCGCGTCAGTGGCAATCGATCAGGCACTGGCAGCCCGGCTGATTGAGCAGTTTGGTATTCACCATTTGCAGGACCGCGCGTTTCGAAAACTCTCGACCGGTGAGTCGCGTAAGGTCATGTTGATTCGGGCGCTCACCTGTGACCCACAACTACTGATCCTCGACGAACCGTTCGAGGGGCTCGACACCGACAGCCTCGCAGCACTGCATACACACCTCGCGTCTATTGCAACAGACACCACCATGGTGTTGGTATTGAACCGACTCGATCAGTGTCCGAACTTCGTAACCCATGTTGCACTAATGAACCAGGGTCATCTGACGCATCGGGTTGACCGGCGTGATGCGCCCGCCTGGTCTGAACTGCAGGCGCTGCTGCATTTAAAAACCGACAGTATTGCTCTGCCCGGCAAAGACCCTGACACACAACTGCCACCACTCGACCCTGACCAACCGTTGGTAAAAATTACCAATGGCGCGATACGCTACGGAGATACGGTGATCTTTGAGCAGCTGGACTGGACCATCAATCCGGGGGAACACTGGCAGCTCACCGGACCCAACGGCAGCGGTAAAACCGCCCTACTGTCGCTGATTACCGGCGACCACCCGCAGTGTTATGTCAACGATATCTACGTCTTCGGTTTTGTACGCGGTAGTGGCGAGAGTATCTGGCAGATCAAACAGTTTATTGGTTATGTGTCTACGGCATTACAGTGGGAATACACGGTCGGCACAAGCTTACGAAACGTCATTATCTCCGGGTTTTACGACAGCATTGGCCTGTATTCCAAATACACCGACCAACAAAAAGCTATCGCAAACCAGTGGCTGGAGGTACTTGGCATGCAGCATCGAGCCGATCAGCCATTCACCAGTCAGTCGTATGGCGATCAAAGACTGCTGCTTATTGCCCGTGCCATGGTAAAGCACCCGCCCTTACTGATTCTGGACGAACCCTGCCTCGGTCTCGATGACATGAATCGGCAAAAGATACTGGCGCTGATAGAAATTATCTGCGGCAACAGCGAAACGACCGTGTTATACGTAAACCATCACAGCGAAGATAAAATAAACGGTATCGAGTCTTATTTACCCCTTCAGGGTGTGCCAACCGAGGTTTAAACTGCGCATGGACAACTATATCCAATCCTGTATCAAAACAACCAAAGCGGCACTGACAAAAAACCTTGATATAGAAACAACGTTTGGCGCGGTCGCCGCTGCTATGAAAGGCGAAGCAGAAAACATCCAAAATCTCGTGGCACAGGGTAGACCGGTAATACCCGAAGTTCATTTTTCGGATATAGAATCCAACGCGGTGTCTGCCGATGTTATTCAACAAATTCACCAGCGTGGCTGTGTGATTATTCGCCAGGTATTCAGCGCTGACAAAGCCCGCCAGTGGAATGTTGATATTGGTGAGTACCTCGACAACAATCACTACCGACAAGCGGCACAGGAAAAAGCCGGGCTCGACAATTACTTCGGCGACCTTGCCAGCGCCAACCCGCAAATTTTTGGTATTTACTGGTCCAAACCACAAATCGAGGCACGTCAGGCACCCGGCATGGCGCTGACCAAACGGTTTTTAAACCGGCTCTGGGATATTCGCTCACCCACCGGACCTGAGTTCGATCCCGACAACGACCTGGCCTACGCTGATCGTACACGCCGTCGCGCACCGGGTGACAAAACGCTGGGTTTATCACCCCACATGGATGCAGGTTCCTACGAACGCTGGGTTGATCCTGCCTTCCAGAAAATTTATGAACCGATCTTCAGCGGCGACTGGACACACTATGATCCATGGGCCGCCGCCTACAGAACACAAACACGTGAGTTTGTCTCTCCTGCTGTCAGCTCGATGTTTCGGACTTTTCAGGGATGGACGGCACTGACACCACAGGGCGCTGGCGACGGCACACTGCAAATTGTGCCCATTGCCAACAGTATTGCCTATACCTTACTGCGCAGTCTGATGCCGGACGTTCCGCCAGAGAAACTCTGTCTGGCAGAGCCGGGACGCGCACTGGGTATCAATGAAAAGTGGCACCCTGAACTCATGAGCGGCATCATCAGCATTCCGACCGTCGAACCCGGCGATACCGTCTGGTGGCACCCCGATGTTATTCATGCAGTTGAAGACGAACACAATGGCGAAGAGCACGCGAGTGTTATCTACATCGGTGCCTCGCCAGTGTGCGCCAAGAACACCGCCTACGCGTCACGCCAGGCAACGCATTTTCTCGCAGGCAAGAGCGCGCCCGATTTTGCTGCTGAAGACTACGAGGTATCGTTTAAAGGCCGGGCAACCCTCGATGACCTGACCGCATTGGGCAGAGCGCAAATGGCGCTCTAGCCAAGCCGAATCCATCAGCCCTCAACGACAAACCACGGGCAGATACCATGAACCACTCACTCAAAGTCGCAGCGTTACAATGTGTCACCAAAAAGGGAGATGTTAACCACAACCTGTCTGTGATTACACAAGCGGCAACGGCTGCTCGCGACGCCGGAGCGGAACTGCTGGTGTGCCCTGAACTGTGCACGACCGGTTACGACGCAGGCCGTCTGTTTGACACATTGGCTGAACCGCAAAATGGACCTGGCTTTGAGCGGTTATCAACACTGGCACGGTCACTGGGGCTGGCACTGTGTTACGGATATGCCGAACGCGATAACCATCAATTGTTTAATGCAGCGCAGCTCATAGATCATCAGGGCAACCGCATTCAGCATCACAGAAAAACGCAGCTGTACGGTGCGTATGAACACACTTGGTTTACACCGGGTACAACACCCGGCACTGTGGTCGACTACCGCGGTTTTAAATTCACCACACTCATTTGTTACGAAATAGAGTTTCCGGAACTGGCGCGACACAATACCAAGCGAGGCACCAATGTTTTGCTGGTACCCACTGCCGTGCAGCATCAGCCGGGCATTGACGATGTGACTCAACTGTTGGTCAGAGCACGCGCCACCGAGAATAACGCATTTGTTGTGTATGCCAATCATGCCGCAGGCCCTGATACGCTCAAATTTTCAGGTCACAGCATTATCGCCGGGCCCGGTGCCAGAACCTATGCCATATCAGCGTGTAATCAGCACACGTTACTGTTCGCCGAATTACACACAGACGCCATTGCAGAGACCGAGCAGGTATTGCCGTATCTGGCTGATTTGCGTACCGATCTTTTTAGCACCTGACTATCGGGTCAAACCATCATGATGCAACACAGATATCAAAGCCGTTGAACAACTGATGATCAACCGACTCGATCATATTGTCTTTGGCGCTCTGGACCTGCACACCGGCACACAAGCCATCGAGTTGCAGGCAAACACTGTTATTCCTCCGGGCGGCAAACATCCGCTGATGGGTACCCATAACAGCGTCGTCAGCACAGCAGCGGAGGAGTTTCTGGAAGTTATTGCTATCGACCCGCAGGCAGCGCCGGTTTTGCGCAAGCGTTGGTTTTCGCTGGACGAGCCCGCGACGCATGCGAGGCTGAAAACCGGTGCAAGACCATTGTGCTGGGTGGTGAACACCACTGACATCGAGACGCTGGTCGGCCAAAGTCCAGTTGATCTTGGCGATATTATAGAAGTGACACGTGGTGATTTGATGTGGCGTTTAACGGTGCACGCAAGCGGCCAATTACCACTGAGCGGCGTGTTACCCGTGTTTATCGAATGGCCGGGATCACACCCTGCCAGAAACATGCAGCCTTCCGGTGTCAGTGTGTCTTCAATAAACCTGACACATCCAGCGCCGGACGATATTAACGCTCTGTTTGCGCAACTGTCGATCGATCATCTTGCCACGGTCACCGCTCATCCCGAGCCGACCATCGGCTTTGACTTGATCACGCCGACCGGGCGGGTCGTCACTTTTGACTAACCGCCTCACAACTGATCCTGTGGACCGATACGGCAAAGCACACTTCGCGATCAATCCCCACCTGAAAGGCACACCTGTCCCACTGTTGTGATGGCAGCAGGCCTGAACAGCATTGACTTTGATTAACAGTGCGTCGCAAATCCGGTTGGTGATACTCCTGCGGCAATTAAACGCACAATGATTCCGCTGACTAACTGATCGCGCTGACTGTCACGGTAAGGCACCGCCTCGCCGAAACCCCACATCGGTGCAGGCCATGCGACATCATGGGAATAACGCACGACATGGTGCATATGAAGCTGTGACACTACGTTACCGATGCACGCAACGTTCAGCTTGTGACCGTCGGTCAGGGTCATCCACTCACGGCCAAGCATTGCCGAGAATTCATTCACGCGTTGTCTTAATTCACGGGAAAGTTGATAGAGCTCGGTCGCATTTTCAGCTTTTGGTATCACGACCAACCAAGGCCAACGGCTGTCGTTCACCAACGTTAGCAGCAGGTCCGGTGACTCATAGATCACCAATGCGTTATCAGTGAGGCGGGTATCAACATTGAAGGTCATAATGGTTGTCTCTGAACATTGCCTTTCAGCATAGTACAGAATACAACCACGGTGTCGCGCAGGCATTAACCGGTTAAGTTACAGCGCGTGCCTGTGCTGGCTATATCGCCGCGATGAGACTACAATCTGACGTATTACAGTGGTGTCGAAACGGCTGCTTTTATGTCCGCTAACACCCTCACCCCAACACGCTTTCTGCTGCCACCACATGCACACCGCCAGACTCCTGATCAATCGCCTGCTGGGCCGGGACACAACGCTCACCACCACCCTGCTCGGCCAACCCCTGACCTTCGCCATTGAGGCAAGGCGAGAAATCCAGCGGGTATTCGGCGTCGACGAAGAGGCCGATCTCGTGCAGCAAATGCGGCCTGAGTTAACACACAATGATGTCGTCTATGATATCGGAGCCAACATCGGCGTGATCAGCTTGCTGACTGCAATGCACGGCAACAACACCGTTACCGCGGTACATAGCTTCGAACCTGAGCCCAGAAATCATGCCCAGTTGCTACGCAACATTGCACTGAATAACCAAAGCCATATTATTACCGCACATCAACTGGCATTGGGTGCAGACAACGGCAACGTCGCGTTGCATGTGCGTGGTAACACCGGCGACGGCAGACACTCGATCGCCACCCAAAACGGTGCAAAAGACACGATTAACGTGGCGTTAAAAACCACCGATCAGTTTGTCTCTGAAGGACACCCCGCCCCAACCGTCCTGAAGATCGATGTCGAGGGTGCAGAGGGACAGGTACTCGCCGGGATGGCCTCACTGATGCAATCAGCGCCGCCACGAAGTATCTTTATGGAAGTACACGCCAAAGGCGGCAAAGACCTGATGCCCGATGGCGGCACCATACACGATTGGCTAACCGCCTTCGGGTACTCGCTCACCTGGAAGATGACGCGAGGGTCCGGCGAACACCGCCACTACAAGCAGGAAAACCAGCAACACAGCACTGCCCACTAAGAACGCCAAGCTATGGCCAACCTGTTATCCCATATCCGGTTTCAACTGGAGTTATTGCAGAAACACTCCAGCGTCGAGCTTCCGTTTCGTAACAGCGAGGCGGCAAGACGCATTAACATGGGCCGAGGAGTACGCATCAAAAAACATGCGTGGTTTTCGCTAAAACCAGACTGTCAGGTCACCATTGGTGATAACACGCGTATTGGTCGGTACCTGATATTATCGGGTGCCGGCACCAGCATTACCATCGAAGACAATGTGCTGATGTCAGAGCGAGTCTTTATTACCGAGAGCAATCACGATTTCGCAGACATCACCCAGCCGGTACAGTCAGCGGCTATTTCCGGCGGCCCGGTGCATATTGGGTCGGGCACCTGGATTGGCATTGGTGTCTGCATTTTACCGGGTGTCACTATTGGCAAACACTGTGTCATCGGGGCAAACGCTACTGTTACCCGCGATATACCCGATTACACCATTGCCGCAGGTGTACCTGCTCGTGTCGTCAAACGCTACGACACCGACACAGCGACATGGGTTGCAGTAAAAAACGGCACAGACTCCTGATATGAATAATCCCGATATTGTATTAACGACCTACTTTACCGGTAAGGCCGACCCACAACAGAGAAGTCGCGGTAAATACAATGTACTTAAAAAAGCCAAAACCTGGCTGAAAAGTCAGCGCGGCGGTGCAGCGGCAGAAAAAGCGGGTGTCGCAGCAATTGATGATTTTGAACGTATCGAAATCTGGTACAACAGTCTGCTTAAGGTCGGCTGTCACGGAGTCATTTTTTATGATCAGCTGAGTCCGGCTTTTGTGCAACAGTGGACGCGGCCTGAAATCACATTCGTGCACTACAGCCTCTGCACACCACGATCACTGAATGATGAGCGTTACTATTGTTATCGCGACTATCTGCTCAAGCACGCAGAAATACAGCGTATCTTTATGCTCGATCTGTTTGATGTTGAGTTTTTTGCCAATCCGTTTGAGCTGATTGACGACACCCGTTTCGATATTCTGTGTGGTGGCGACCCCGGCGAATATAACGATAAAATGAACCGGGAAAAAATGATATCGGCGTTTGGTGAACCGCACTATGAAGCACAGATTAAGCTTCACGCCGGTACCTGTGGCGGATCACGACACAGCATACTCAAACTACTCGATGCACTGGTCATTGAATTTGACCGGCTCACCGAAGCCGGCAACCTCGACAACCTGAACATGGCGGTCTACAACAAGTGCGTCTATGACCTGTTTCCAACAGAGCGTATACTCTACGGCAACCCGCTCAATAGCCGCTTTAAAGGTTACGAGAAGTCCGGTAACTTTGCCATCCGGCACAAATAATAACCGCAGTCACCACTACCCCGGGAGATAAGCTTCGTGTTGGTTCGTTACTTTGACCTAGGCGCTCACAAAGGCGGCGAAATTACCCGCATGCGAAAGCTGCTTGCACAGGAACCTCTGGTCACTGATTACGCTATGCATGCCTTTGAGGCACACCCCGGACTCGCGCGCAGAATGCGGCTGCGTTATACGTTTAACAACAACATCCATATTGAGCAGTGCGCGCTCGGCAGCAGTGACGGCGAATGCACACTGTTTCTGAATCGAAATTTGGTCGGCTCCTCTATTTACAGCGGCAAAAACAATATTATCCCCGGGCGCGAAGTCACCGTACCCAGCCGAAAGCTGTCAGACTATCTCGACACTGAATTACCCAAGGACTGGACTCAAGACTTCAACATCATCAAATCCAACATCGAAGGTGCAGAGTGGGAAGTATGGCACGACTTGCTCGACAACGATCTGGTCAAACACTTTAACCTGTGGCTCGGACCAAGTGAGGGGTACGGCGCATGGGCGGAAGACTTTCGTAAAATCAAAGGTATGGAAGACAAAACCGAACTGCTGCGTGCCAGCTTTGAACGCGAGTCAGTCTATGTTCACCGGTTTAGCTGCTTTGATAAAAAAATCGCTAATTCAGATATCCCGCGCATTCTCCACGACGCGTTAACCGAGCAAGCTCAGCGCAACACACCAAAGATAGCGCACAGTTTTGGTTAAACCCTTCATCCCGGTTGCAGCTATTCCTTATCTGTTTGTACTGCTGTGGTCAACCGGATTTATAGGCGCTAAATACACGCTACCCTACGCAGAACCCATGACGCTGCTGGGCGTGCGCATGTGGTTAACTACCGCGCTGTTGGGTGCGCTCTTTTTTCGGCGTATTGTGACAACACTGACGCTCCGCGAGATCATGCACACCGTTGTCGCCGGGGTGTTGATTCATGTGTTGTATCTCGGTGGTGTCTTCACGGCTATTGGTCTTGGCATGTCTGCCGGGCTCGCAGCGTTGCTGGTAGGTCTGCAACCAATACTCACCGCACTGCTCTCTTTTTTTCTGTTCAGGGAGCCGCTACCGGCACGGCAAATAGCAGGGCTGATCGCTGGCATTATTGGTGTGTCGATGGTCGTCAGCATGAACATTGGGCCGGTTGAGACTGCTTTCCCGGTTGCAGCGTATTGTTTTGCGGCGGCTGCGCTTGTCGGTATAACGATCGGTACGCTCTACCAGAAAAAGCACTGCGGAGGTTTCGATCTGCCAGCCAGCCTTTTCTTTCAGTACCTTGGCGCGGCACTTGTCTTAACCGTGCTCGCGTATACTTTTGAATCACGCAACATCATATGGTCAACACAGTTTGTGCTGGGCTTGCTGTGGCTGGTGGTTGTGTTATCGATTTTTAGCGTTTGGCTTTTGATGATACTTATTGAGCATGGCCATGCTACGCGTGTCGCCAGCTACTTTTATCTGGTACCGACCGCCACGGCCGTACTCGCCTACTTTTTGTTTCACGAGCAACTGACGCCCTTGGCTATCGCTGGTATGGTACTGACCGCGGTTGGTGTCTATCTGGTGGTGAAACCGACAAGAGCGTCAACGTAACGCACAACACCATGCCACACTCTCATCCGCTGTAGCTGGCGTCACAATTGATCACAGTCTGAATATTATTGATCCGTTATATTCATTCTCAATTCATGTTGTCTGTTTAACATGAGTTCATAGCCAATCCGCAGGAACTCACTATGACGACGGCAAACAATACAGCCCTCAACGATACAGCCCTTTGTAAGTCTTCCGATGCGTCAAACCGCACGACTCACAGGACAGCCAGCACATCATTTTCCGATGATGCCGCATCAGCCCCCTGGCAAGAACCTGACGTTGTCGTCAATACACGTGAACCGGTATTTTTTCGCCGACTGAAGAATCGCTTGGCTGCCATTCCGATTCAGAGCAAACACCGAAACCAGTCGCTGTTTATTGATCTGCGAACCGGACAGCATTGGCTTCAGCTGAAGGTCTCACGTCCCGAATTCACGCTGTATATGCTGCCTGTTTCAATCGATACGGCTCTGTCCATCGCCCAGGAATCCGACTATCGACGCTGGAACCCGTCTCTGTTTCCGCAATACGACATGCCCATGCATAACACGCGAAGCGCCACTGCGATAACCGCGTAACGATACCCGCCTGTCAACATACACGCTTGGATGCTTGGCGCTCAACATTAGCTGGCGGGAACTGATTTCCC
>CALDUO010000204.1 GCA_937923745.1 uncultured Granulosicoccaceae bacterium | reverse complement strand
GTCTTGCCTGAAAGCGCCGCTTGGCCACCTGCACCGCACACCAAATAGATGTTCGCGTCGGGTTTGAGTGCTTCGTTGTGAAATGGCATATCGGGATCTGCCACAAACTCCATCATGCCACGCGGCACTCTCAAAGCACCCTCAATGGTGCCGGTCTCGTCGATGGCCGACGAGTCTCTCACATCAATAAAAAGGGCGTCGCCGGCCTTGTGTACCGCGATCGCATCGGCGGCGGCCATTTTGGGGACAACCGCGTTTGCTTCTTCCAGAAAATCCATTGCTTTTTTCATGGTGCTGTTTTTCCTCTGTGTAGAAAGTGTCAGTGTGACAGGTAAAAGAATCTATTGACCATAGAAGGTATATAAAACACACTTGAGACGTTATGACACACGGGATATCGCAGTGCAATATTTAGCTCCGCAAACGATGACTGAGGCCGTGCAAGCGCTGGCCGAATCCAAAGGCCGGGTGCATGTCCTGGCGGGAGGTTCAGACCTGCTGGCACGAATGAAAGGCGGCTACCTTGAGCCGGATGTCATCGTCGACATCAAACGTATCAAGAGCATGTCGGTGATCAAAAAACGCGCTGAGGGATTCTCTATTGGCGCCGGTGTTCCCTGTATCCATATGGGTCGGCACAGCGCGCTGAAAAAAGCGTGGCCGGGTGTGGTAGAAGCTGCAGGTCTGATTGGGTCCGATCAAATTCAGGGGCGTTGCACCATCGTCGGTAATTTGTGTAATGCATCTCCAGCTGCCGACAGCGTACCGGCGCTCTTTGCCGCAGGCGCTATGGCAGTCATTCAGGGTCCGAAAGGCGAACGTATCATCAACATCGAAAATGTCGTCAAAGGCCCCGGCAAAACCTCGCTGAAAAAAGGCGAAATGGTCGAGCGTATCCAACTGCCCGTCAAGCAGGCACGTTCAGGTGATGCGTATTTAAGATTGACACCACGAACCGAAATGGACATCGCCATTGTCAGTGCATCGGTCAACCTGACCCTCGATCGTGCCGGTACTGTGACTGAGGCACGCGTCGCATTGGGCGCTGTTGCACCGGTGGCATTGCTGGTAGCCAAAGCCGGTAAGGCATTGATTGGCACACAACTCGACGATGAAGCACTGGAGACCATGGCTGCTGCATGTCGAGATGCCTGTGATCCTATTGACGACAAACGCGGCACCATCGATTACCGCACACGTGTCGCAGGCGTACTGGCGACACGGGCCGCCAAATTAGCCTGGCAACGTGCCGGAGGAAAATAACGATGTCTCTACTGATTGAAACCACGGTCAACGGCGATCAGCGCGAGTTTGTCTGCGAAGCCGATGAAACCCTGATGGATGCATTGCGTAATCGTATGAGCCTCACGGGTGTTAAAGAGGGGTGTGGCACGGGAGACTGTGGAGCCTGCTCAATTTTACTCGACGGCGAACTGGTCTGCTCCTGCCTGGTGTTGGGTGCGGAGGCTGCGGGTCGAACCATCGAAACGGTCGAAGGCATTAGCGATGGTGATGAGCTTCATCCGTTACAGCAAAAATTTCTGGAACACGCGGCACTTCAGTGCGGTATCTGTACACCTGGTTTTTTGGTTGCAGCCAAAGCGTTGCTGGAGCGAAATCCGAATCCCACTGAAGAGGAGATTCGGTATGGCTTGGCCGGTAACCTGTGCCGTTGTACGGGCTACGACAAAATTGTCAGAGCGGTGCAGGCTGCTGCTGTTGAAATGAATGGAGAATCCTGATGGGTAACGATACCAAATATAAAGCGCGGACATTCAGGGCTGTTGGTACCAGACCTGTTCGGCCAGACGGTATTGACAAGGTCACTGGCCGCGCGCGCTATGGCGCTGACTTCTCAATGCCAGGACAACTGGTCGGCCGTGTTCTCCGCAGTGACGTGCCGCATGCGACTATCAAAAAAATAGAGACTGCAAAGGCTGAGGCGTTACCCGGTGTTAAAGCCGTTATCACAGCCAAAGACTTGCCCGATTACACTGACGGTGATGAGGAGTTGTATGCGGTACTCGACAACTGCATGGCGCGTAAAAAAGTGCTGTATGACGGACACGCGGTAGCCGCAGTTGCTGCTGTTGATGAAAAGACAGCGCGGGCCGCACTCAAGCTCATTGAGGTTGAATACAAAATACACAAACATGTCACTGACGTGGATGAAGCGTTTAAACCCAGCGCTCCGGTGATTCGAAAGGACTGCTTTACCACCGGCGTCAAACCCCGTCCTAAAAAAGCATCCAACGTATCAGCATGCTCCGAGTTCGGTCACGGCAATATTAAAAAAGGGTTTAAAGAGGCTGACGTGATCATAGAACGTCAGTTTAAAACCGGACAGACTCACCAGGGTTATATCGAGCCACATGCCTGTGTCGGTAGCATCAGCCCTGACGGGTCGGGCGATTTATGGGTGTGCACGCAAGGGCACTTTGTGTATCGCCAAATGTGCTCACAGTTGTTGGGTATGGATCAGTCCCGATTACGCGTGACTTCCTCCGAGATTGGCGGTGGTTTTGGCGGTAAAACCCACATTTGGATTGAGCCTGTGGCGTTGGCGTTGTCACGCAAAGCCAATCAACCGGTAAAAGTTGTGATGAGCCGCGAAGAGGTCTTTCGTGCGTCGGGGCCGACCAGCGCAACCTCTATCGATGTCAAAATGGGTGTGACCAAAGACGGCAGAATTACTGCAGGCGAGGCGACCTTACGATACGCCAGTGGCCCATACCCAGGATCTTGGGCACAGCTTGGTGCGATGACCGCGTTTGCGTGTTACGACATGCCAAACGTTAAAACCACCGGTTATGAAGTCTTGGTCAATCGTCCTAAAACAACAGCCTATCGCGCACCGTCTGCACCGATGGCAGCATTTGCCGTTGAAAGCGTCATTGATGAGCTCGCCAAAGAAATCAGCATGGACGCGGTTGATTTGCGTATTAAAAACTCGGCACAGGAGGGTACTCAGTCATCCTACGGACCTGTGTATGGGCCCATTGGTATTGGCGCTACACTCGAAGCTGCGCGAGAACACCCGCACATGAAAGCACCGCTTGGCGAAAACCAGGGGCGCGGTATGGCCTGCGGATTTTGGTTTAATTTTGGCGGTCAATCCTGCACCAGTCTGAACATTGCCGAAGACGGATCTGTGACGCTGACGGTTGGCACCATTGATGTCGGCGGTGCGCGCGCATCACTGTCGTTGGTTGTGGCTGAAGAACTCGGTGTCGAGTACGAGCAGGTTAAAACCGTGATTGGTGATACGGGTACGCTGGGGTTTAACGAGATGACAGACGGCAGTCGTGGCACCTTTGCAAGCTCGATGTCTGCGATTGTGTCGGTGCGACAGGCGATTGTGCAACTGAAAAGCCGGGCGGCCCAAATTTGGGATATTCCGGTGGATGCCGTTGAGTGGAAAGACGGCCACGCGGTTGCTACCGGTCGTGGCGCGAAAAATCGTCAGCCGTTATCGGTTGCTGATATCGCCGCGTCGGCGGCCAAAACGGGCGGACCGCTCGCCGGGCATGCTCAAATCGTTGCTGATGGCGCAGGCGTATCGTTTGCGACCCATATTTGTGATGTCGAGGTCGATCCCGACACCGGACGCTCCACGATTCTGCGTTATACCGTACTGCAGGATGCTGGTAAGGCGGTTCACCCAACCTATGTTGAAGGACAATTTCAGGGTGGTGCTGCGCAGGGTATCGGTTGGGCGTTAAACGAAGAGTACATCTACGGTAAGGACGGTCGATTGCAGAATCCCGGGTTCCTCGATTATCGTATCCCGGTGTGCTCGGATCTGCCGATGATCGATACACAGATTCTCGAAATTCCCAACCCGAACCACCCCTACGGTGTTCGAGGTGTTGGTGAGACGTCTATCGTGCCACCGTTAGCGGCCATCGCAAACGCGGTTTCCAATGCCACCGGTGTCCGAATGACACAGGTGCCAATGTCGCCGCCGCGGGTACTGGAAGCGCTCGACGAGCACCTTGCGATGAGCCGACGACGCAAGCGGGCTTGAGCCTTTGGCTGTCAACAGCCTTGCGCTGTGCACCAAAGCTCAACTCGTCATCGCTAAATTGATCGCGGTAACCCGAGTGATGGCTAAAATGACCACGGCCGAAATGGCGGTAGCCGGTGGCAAATAAGATCGACATCAAAGTGTGGGGTGCACTGCGCCCCGCCGTGGGTGATCGAGACACCATCACACTCGACGTAAAAACCATACGCGAGCTGATGGAGAAGCTGGAAGCACAGCATCCCAAAACCAAACCGTTTATTGATGCCGGTATTGCTGTATCCATAGACGGTGTGATCTACCAGGATACCTGGAGTCAGCCGTTACCGCCGACTGCAAAAATCTATCTGTTGCCGCGGATCGCAGGTGGTTAGCCGCTGACGTGTGCTCAAGTATTAATTGCAGGGGGTTGTTTGCCCTGCAATGACTTGCCTGACAAC
>CALDUO010000203.1 GCA_937923745.1 uncultured Granulosicoccaceae bacterium | reverse complement strand
CACTGTCGGCGACGGTCATTGCCTCTGCCAGCAACAGCTCTGCCTCGTCACGCATCTCTTGCTCAATAGACCGGCGGGACTGATTCAATTGATCGAGCTCGGTGGCAAGTCGCCGCGCATCGGCCTCACCGGTGGCCAACAGACAATCAATGCCAACGCTCATGTCTTCAAGCCGACCCGCTGCATTCAGTCGCGGGCCAATGGCAAAACCGATATCGGTTGCGGCAATAGCGGTGGCCTCGCGGCCCGCCACTGCCAACAGCGCGTTAACGCCCGGTCGTGTGGATCCGGCACGGATACGCCGCAGCCCCTGCTCGACCAATATTCGGTTGGTTCTGTCGAGCGGCACCACATCAGCCACGGTACCAATAGCGACCAGATCCAGACAATCAATCAGTGCCGAGGGCTGCGTGCCGGTTTGCTCAAACCAGCCGATGCTTTTCAATTCAGCCCGCAACGCGAGCAACACATAAAAGATGACACCCACACCGGCAAGGTGAGGCGACTCAAATTCAGCACCGACCAGATTTGGGTTTACGATGGCACAGGCCTGCGGCAGTGTTTCGGGCGGTAAGTGATGGTCGGTGACCACCACATCTATTCCGGCCTCGGTAGCACGCTGCACGCCCTCAACAGAGGCCACACCGTTATCGACGGTTATCAGTAAATTGATAGCGCTGGCCACAGGTTTTTCAGTGCCTGCTGTTGCAGTATGCTGCGCATCGGGTGTAATCACCGTGTTGCCGTAACGTGACAGCGCCAGCTCTACAATCGCAGGTGACAACCCATAACCATATTCAAACCGGTTTGGCACCAAATAATGAATATCGGTTGCACCCCAGGCTTGCAGCACCGACACACACAGGGCGGTGCTGGTCGCGCCATCGCAGTCATAGTCGCCAACCACAAGAATACGCTCGCGTTGTGTCAGTGCCGTTGCCAGGCGTTGCACGGCTTTGTCGATATCCGGCAACAATGCCGGTGACGGCAGATCACGCAGTGACGTGCTGACCGATGCAGACGTTGTGGCACCACGTGATGCAAACAGTCTGGCGACAAACGGCAGCTCGTGTAACGATGCCGTGTCTTCGATAGCAGGTACCGCCCGTCGCGCGATGACCGGCGACACGCCTTTTGACGCCACGGTCAGCGCACCCAAAATCTGAATAGATCCCACCTTGACAACAGCAGCGCTTCGCCGTCACAGGTATCGATCACCAGTTGTTTGATGGATCCTTTGAGCAGCAGTCTGCGAACACGCTCGACGGTGCTGTTACACAGACGGGCGGCATGCGTCGCTGCGGCCATCTCATCGCCGATTAAGAGATGCTCCAGTATGCGGGTATCTACGATCACAAGGCCGCGGCCAATCGCACCGGGGTCTGCCGCCGACAATACCGCTTTACTGTCGGTGATCGGATAGGCGGTAAATCCGCTGAGCCTTGAGAGCCCGACACCAAACGCGGTGTCTGTAAACACACGGCGGGGCATGCGCGCGACCGGTTTTCCGAGCGCACCACCGCCCCAGAACCACAATGCATTGACGGGAGGTTGCCCGGCGGCGGCACGAGTGTCATTGACCGGGTGCGCGTGCAGTAGCATCTGGACTTCATTTGCGAGCCCGCGCCAACAGGCCGACGCCTTGTCACGCGGCAGATACAACGCCACATCACGCCCGGCGGCCTGGCTCATGGGGGCCGCGTCGAGCGCGCTGTTGTTATACGGGGGTTGTGAAGGCACCACGTACCAACGGTTTTTTTTGCCCACCAGAAATTGCAGACCGTCCTCGGCAAAGTGTTCATTGAGTGTCCGGCACAGCGCGTCAGCCTCGTCGGATGTAATTGCAAGCGCATCGGGCGGGGTAAGCCGGGCATGATCACGATCAGCTCGCAAAAACACGGGGTCGCATCGCACACACCCTGCCAAGGCAGTCTCGTTGAAGTCGGCAATATAACTGCACTGTGCCGCCGGCAACTCGGCACGCGACGGTAACTGATGGCCTATGGCTGTTAACAGTGCATCTTCGTATCCTGCGTGTGCTGTCGACACCCGATTGGCCCGAGAGAGCAGGCGCGAAATACCAGGTGCAATCTGTGCATTAGCTCTGACCACCCGCTCGTTAAATCCGGGCACCACCAGTGTGCAGGCCGGTTCTTTGACAGAATGAGGGCTGAAAGACGACTGGGGTAAAGACTCTGCTCCTATCCGTTGTTCAGACTGGGAACTTTGCTCGGGGTTATTCATCAGACGCTACACAACAGTGATATTGATCGATTTTGTTTAAATACATTCGACTGTCCAGAACACCTTTGGCGATGGCCTTTTGGCACCGATCACGCACTAACAATGACGCTCTAGGAGGAGCTGCTACGCAAATTCTGCCACCGGCCAGCCCGCGGATCTTCCCACGCAGATTTTCTTACGCGAATTTTCCAAGACGTCCAACGACAAAAAAGCCCGGAACATCGTTACCATGAAAGACAAAAGACTACTGATTCTCATTCTGGCCGCACTGATCGCCGGGTTCTTTATTTTTGACCTGGGCCGATTTTTTAGTCTGGAGTATCTCAAGAGCCAACAGGCCGCGTTGGATGCGGTGTATCAGAACAATCCGTTTCTGACTATTCTGGTGTTTTTTCTGATTTATGTGGCGGTTGCCGCACTGTCGTTACCCGGCGCGGCCATTCTAACACTTGCCGCAGGCGCTATCTTTGGATTATTCACCGGCACGCTGATCGCGTCGTTCGCCTCGTCCATTGGTGCAACGCTCGCGTTTCTGGCCTCCCGCTTTATCTGTCGTGACATGATCCTGCAAAAATTCGGCTCCAGACTGGAGACGTTTAACGAAAACATTGATCGTGACGGTGCCTTTTATCTGTTTACGGTGCGACTCGTACCGGTGTTCCCGTTCTTTATAGTCAACCTGGTGATGGGTTTAACCCGACTCAAGACCGGCGTGTTCTATATTGTGAGTCAAATCGGTATGTTGGCCGGCACCATTGTGTTTGTTAACGCGGGTACACAACTGGCCAAAATCGATAGCCTTGGTGGCATTTTATCCCCCGGCCTGATCTTCTCGTTCGCACTGCTCGGCATCTTCCCGCTTATTGCCAAAAAACTGGTCGACTTCTTTAAAGCACGCAAAGTCTACGAGGGTTACACCAAACCCGAAAAATTTGATCGTGACATGGTCGTGATCGGGGCTGGCTCTGGTGGTCTGGTCACGTCGTACATTGGCGCTGCGGTCAAAGCGCGCGCAACACTGATTGAAAAGCATGAAATGGGTGGCGACTGCCTGAACACCGGTTGTGTACCCTCAAAGGCTCTGATCAAAACAGCTCGTCTGATGAACCAAATCAAGCACAGCGATCGTTATGGCATTCAGTCAGCCAGCGCCGAGATCAACTTCGAGCAAACAATGGCGCGTGTGCATGACGTGATTAAAAAGATTGAGCCACACGATTCTGTTGAGCGTTACACCGACCTTGGTGTTGATGTTATAAAAGGTGAGGCCAAAATAACCTCGCCGTGGTCAGTGACCGTGAATGGTCAAACACTCACCACCCGCAACATCGTTGTAGCGACAGGCGCCAGTCCGTTTGTACCGCCGATTCCCGGCCTCGATGCCATACCCTACCTGACATCCGACAACCTCTGGCAACTCAAGACACTGCCAAAACGTCTGATCATCCTCGGCGGTGGGCCCATTGGTTCTGAAATGACACAGGCTTTTGCCCGACTCGGCAGTGAGGTCTGGCAGGTTGAAATGGCCGATGCAATCATGCAACGCGAAGATCCGGAAGTCTCGGAAATGGTCAAGCAACGTTTCACCGACGACGGCGTGCATGTGTTAACCGATACCAAAGCAGTTGCAGTCGAGAGCGAGAATGGTGGTTCGGTGCTGGTGTGCGAACAAGGCGACGAGACCATTCGCATAGCGTTTGACGAAATTATTGTAGCGGTTGGCCGACGACCCAACACCAAAGGGTTTGGCCTTGAAGAGCTGGAGATCGAAACCCGCCGTGACGGTACGATAGAAACCAACGAATATCTGCAAACACGCTTTCCGAATATCTATGCTGTCGGTGATGTCGCGGGTCCGTACCAGTTTACTCACACCTCGGCACATCAAGCTTGGTATGCCGCTGTTAACAGTCTGTTTGGTACCTTTAAAAAGTTTAAGGTCGACTACAGAGTCATTCCGTGGGCAACCTTTACCGACCCTGAAGTCGCCCGCGTGGGTTTGAACGAAACCGAAGCCAAAGAAAAAAACATACCGTATGAAGTGACCACGTATGGCATCGATGATCTTGATCGTGCTATCGCAGACAGCACCGACTACGGTCTTGTAAAAGTGCTCACCGTACCCGGCAAAGACAAAATTCTGGGTGTCACCATTGTTGGCGAGCACGCCGGTGACCTCATCGCCGAATACGTTATGGCCATGAAACACAATCTGGGGTTAAACAAAGTCTTGGGTACAATTCACATCTACCCGACCCTGGCTGAATCCAACAAGTATGTGGCCGGTGAATGGAAACGGGCGCACGCGCCAGAAAAACTGCTGGAGTGGGTAGAGAAATACCACACCTGGCGGCGCGGCTAAAGAAAACACCCGCCCCGGATTGATCAGACCCGGATTGATAGGACCCGGATTGATAGGACCCGGGTTGATCAGACTAAAGGCCTATCATGCCAAGGGCGGGTGTAGACAAATTCAGTACGACTGGCTATACGACTGGCTAGCTGAGCTTACCGAGCGTGTCGCTCTCCTCAGCCACCAGATAATAGAATGTCACACGATGTTTTTGTCTCTCACCTTTCAGACGTTCGCAAACCGCTGCAATCGCGGACTCTGCATCTGCCTCTGACAAACCCAGCTTTTTCTTTGCAAAGCCGTCTCTGACCCGGTTGAGTTCTTTTTTGTCGGAAGAAGATACGAGGGCAGCGTCTTTGCTGCTGCGAAGTGCGATACCACAATACTTAACAATGGTGTCGACAGCTTTTTCGTTGGGTGTTGCGGTGAATCGTTTTACATCGTCTATGTAATCGCTCATCGTGTGCGGACTCCCTTTGGACTGGAGTCCCGAGCATAGCCAACCCGCGCCATAAATACCAGTGCCCCGCCCAACCGGACAAAGCCGCGTCACCTGCCAGAGTCTAGCGGGCGAGCGTTTCGGTGCCCGGGTGCTTTCCCGGGTGCTTCGCCGTTGTATTATCGGATGAGAGGGTGTTCGCTGACGACAGCGTCTCTGTTGCCATCGTGTCGATCACCACCGGATGCCCTATCTGGTAACCCTGAACAAAATCGACGCCAATTTCACGCGCCGCCTCCAGCAGTTCCGGGGTTTCGATAAATTCTGCAATGGTTTTGAGTCCAAGCGACTTACTGATTTCATTGATGGCTTTTACCATTGTGAAATCGATGGGGTCGATCAGAATGTCTTTCATTAACAGGCCATCGATTTTCAGGTAATCGACAGGCAGCTTTTTCAGGTAGTCGAACGATGACAGTCCACTACCGAAATCGTCGAGCATAAAATGACAGCCAATGCTGTTGAGTTTGTACATAAAGCGCGACGCTGCCGACAGGTTTGCAATGGTGGCAGTTTCCGTTAATTCAAAACACAACCGTGATGCCGGTATGCCACTGTCGGAAATATGCGCAACCAATGCATCCGCAAACTCTTCGCTGGCAAACGAGCCACTGGCCAAATTAATGGAACACAGCTTGGTGGCGTGTAACTGACGTGGGTTATTCTTTAGCCATTTCAGCACCAAATCAATGACAGTCGCGTCAAGCCTTGCCGACAGACCATAACGCTCGGCAGAGGGTAAGAAGGCCCGCGGATTGATAAGCTCGCCATTTTCGGTGCGAATACGCGCCAAAATTTCATAACGCTCGCCATCACTGTAAGAGCCTGGCGCAACAATAGCCTGTCGTGCGATCACAAGGCGATTGTCATCGAGCGCCTGCTCTATGACATCAGCCCATTTAGTCTCGGCCTTTCGGTTACTGGCATGGCCATCCCCCTCGCGATAAACCACCACACGATTACGGCCTTCGTTTTTGGCCAGATAACACGCGGAATCGGCGGCACTGAACAAGGCTTCCAGGTCGTTCCAGCGATCATCAACAATCACCAGCCCAACACTAACACCTACCTGAAACCGGTTGTCTTCCCACAGAAACTGAAACCCTTCAACTTCGCTTCTGATCTGGTTGGCAAGCTTTAATGCAACAGCGACACTGCAGTTGTACAGAAATACACCAAACTCATCACCACCCAAACGCGCCAGCACATCACTTTTACGCACAAGGTTATCGAGTAATGCAGACAATTGACGCAACAGTTCGTCACCGGCGAGGTGTCCGCACGTGTCGTTAACGATTTTAAAATTATCAAGATCAAGAAAACACAATGCATGTGCGGTTCGGTCGCTGCGTGATTTTTCGAGTGCGCGACTACACAGCGTTTCGAAGTGGCGACGGTTCACCAAACCTGTCAGTGCATCGTGTGTGGCGTAATAGGCCACCGACTCTGCCTGCGCATTGGCGGCAGTAACATCGCGACCACTACCGCGATACCCCATAAACTGATGACGCGAGTTATAGATGGGTATACCGCTATAGCGCACCATTTTTTTCTCGGTTTTACTGTTCCAGCAAAATTCAAAATCCCGAAACGGCTGGTGGTTGTTGAGTCTGGTTAACTGCGGGTCCCAATGGCCCTCTTCATTGGCCGATAATGTCATGTTGACAAGATCCTGATGCGCTCTGCCCACCACCGAGGATGCTTTTAAGCCAATAGCAGCTTCACAGTCTTCAGACATGAAGCTGAACACCAGGTTGGCATCAAGCTCCCAGAAGAAGTCGGCCGATGCCCGCGCGTAATGACGAAAACGTTGCTCACGCAACGCCAACTGCGGATTGGACTGTTCCATTGAGAGTGTTTCGACCAGCGATATCATCAGCGCCGGTTGCGACTGCCACTGAACCTCAAGGGCTTTTACCGCTAACGAGAGCTGCCGATCTCCGGCGACCTTAACCTGCAATTTACCTACGTTGGCCCGCGGATTGGTGTTCTTGCTGCCCAGCAGATGTTTGATGACTTCAAGGTTATCGGTGGACAGAATGTCAGTCAGATAGGTGCCGCCACGATTCAGATCCGCAAGCTGCCTGCGAAACATTTTGACTGCAACCTGATTGGCAAAGACCACCTGCCCGGCCTGTACAATCAGCTTACCCTCAAGCCCCTGGTCAATGAGTACTCTGAATTTATCGATGTCACGCTCGGGTGACACTGTTGGTGAAGGTGTACCAACAACCGGTGTCTGCGCGGCATGTGCCACCGGTGCTGTATCCGTGAATTCGCCGGAGGGTTGTGCTGATACAGCTGGCGGAAGCTCAATAGAGGCGCCATTGATACCCACCAGTTTGATATCGATACCGTGTGCCGTGCCGTCCGGCGCAATAATCGGTGTTCGGACAATGGCAAGCTTTTGTCCGGCCAACACGATGGTCGAGACATCCACCTCACCGCTAATCATGGTGTGGCTGTCGTGGGCGAACTGTTGTTTAAAGAGTGTTTGTGAGAGTAGCTGTCGATCATCTTGGCCGATGATTTCGCCGGGAGAGTCATAACCCAGCAGTTGTGCAAACGGTTCACTGCATGCGCGATACACCAGGCTGGTGTCTTTGACTGCAACGAACTGGCTGGGTGCTCCACTGTATTCTTCCGGATTTAACATGCCGTCTTCCCTGGTCCTGCTCCGTTGCCACGACACAGGCTTCCGGCGAGGCTGAAAGCCGGCTCGTGACAACATCCGCTGGGGACGACACCCGATGTCCTGCTCGGGTTAATTGCGTACGAGGCGCTACTGCCAGATCCGTATTCGGTGCGCTGCTGCGTCGTGTGGTTACTCATTGGGCAATTATAGAGCAGATGCGCACCTTAAACGCGGACGGCGTCAATAAATTGATTGACGTGATCGTCAATTGCCATATCGATCTGAGATGCTTATCACACCCCGTTCAATTTCACAGTGTTCAGCAGATGGGCCTCACCCGTTTTACATGCTGCGTCGATACTGCCCACCCACCTCGAAGAGCGCATCGGTCAGCTGGCCCAGCGAGCAAACCGGGGCAGCATTTACCAGCTCGGCAAAGACATTTTGCTGGTTGATTGCAGCCATCTTAACCCGCTCAATTGCCACCGCTGCCTCATCGGCATGCCGCGCCTTGAAGTCAGCAAGGCGGTCGAGCTGGCTTTGTTTTTCGGCATCGGTCGAGCGTGCCAGCTCTATGGTGGTGGGCACTTCGCCGTCGGGATCCACAAATGTGTTCACGCCTACAATGGGCAGCGAGCCATCGTGCTTACGGTGCTCATAGAGCATAGACTCATCCTGAATTCTACCGCGCTGATACCCGGTCTCCATCGCACCGAGCACACCACCACGGTCGGATATGCGTACAAATTCCGCCAGCACCGCCTCTTCGACGAGTTCGGTCAGTTCATCAATAATAAAACTGCCCTGTAGCGGGTTCTCGTTTTTGGATAACCCCCACTCACGGTTGATCACCAGCTGAATCGCCATCGCTCGTCGCACGGATTCTGCGGTTGGTGTGGTAATCGCCTCATCAAACGCATTGGTGTGTAACGAATTGCAATTGTCATAGACCGCAATAAGCGCCTGCAATGTTGTGCGTATATCGTTAAACGCCATCTCCTGTGCATGCAGCGAACGCCCGGAGGTTTGCACATGATATTTCAGTTTTTGGCTGCGCTCGCTCGCGCCGTATTTCTCGCGCATTGCCACCGACCAGATGCGTCGTGCGACACGACCGAGCACGGTGTATTCGGGGTCCATGCCGTTACTGAAAAAGAATGACAGGTTCGGTGCAAAATCATCGATAGCCATGCCACGTGCCAGGTAGGCTTCTACATACGTAAACCCATTAGCCAGCGTTAACGCTAACTGTGTCAGCGGATTCGCGCCAGCCTCGGCGATGTGATAGCCCGAAATAGACACCGAGTAAAAGTTTTTGACCTCACGCTCGATAAACCAAGCCTGAATATCACCCATCATTTTCAGGCTGAACTCGGTTGAAAAAATACAGGTGTTCTGCCCCTGATCTTCTTTGAGGATGTCGGCCTGCACGGTACCCCTGACGTGTTTCAGGGTCCAGCTCTCGAGTTCCTCGCGCTCGGCTTGCGTGGGTGCACGCCCCTGCTCCTCTTCAAAACGCGTGAACTGCTGGCGCATGGCAGTCACAAAATAAAACGCGAGTATGGTCGGCGCCGGTCCGTTGATGGTCATCGATACCGACGTCATCGGATCACACAGATCAAACCCGTCGTACAACGCTTGCATGTCTTCAACGGTTGCGATCGATACACCGGAGTTACCAACCTTGCCGTAAATATCAGGGCGCACCGCCGGATCAAAACCGTACAGCGTCACTGAATCAAACGCGGTTGATAGGCGTTTGGCTGGCGAGTGCTCGGACAACGCTTTAAAACGCGCATTGGTTTTAAACGCATCTCCCTCACCGGCGAACATGCGGGTCGGGTCTTCATTTTGGCGTTTAAATGGAAACACACCGGCTGTAAACGGAAAAAACCCCGGCAGGTTTTCGAGCATCAGCCACTGTAACAGAGGCCCTTGGTCTTTAAAGTCGGGCACCGAGACCCGCGGTATCACCGTGCCTGACAGCGACGTTGTCGTCAGTGGTGTCGTGACCTCGCGATCACGTACCCGTGTGACCAGCTCATCGCCCTGATAGGCCTCTGCCCGCTCGGGCCAGCTATCGAGTAATTGCTGTGATTCTGCGGTTAATAATGCTTTTCGGGTATCGACCAGCGGGGTGAGCTCGGCCGGGTCACCACCGGCATTAACCAGCAACGTTGACGCTGACTGCAACGCCTGGATTTCGCGGGCTATTTGCGATTGTTCTTCCGCATGGGCTTTGTAGGTGCGTAAGGTGTCGGAAATTTCAGCAAGATACCGGTGGCGCTCGACCGGCACAATCACCGCGTCATTGGTGGACTGGCGTGTTGTGACCGTAGGTAATGCACCGGGCTGAACAGCGAGTGTCCGCGCATCCAGCGATTGCAGGGCGTCACGCACGGCCTGATACAACGCGGTGACTCCATCATCGTTAAACCGCGCGGCAATGGTGCCAAACACCGGCATCGCATCCGGCGACACACCAAACGCTTCGCGATTACGCTGCACCTGTTTACGCACATCACGTAGTGCGTCCTCGCCGCCTTTACGCTCAAACTTGTTGATCGCGAGTACATCGGCGTAATCGAGCATGTCTATTTTTTCAAGCTGGCTGGCAGCACCAAACTCCGGTGTCATGACATACAACGAAGTATCAACGTACGGCACAATGCCCGCATCGCCCTGCCCGATTCCCGGCGTCTCGACAATAATCAGGTCAAACCCTGCCAGCCGTGTGGCGTTAATCATGTCGGGTAGATACGCGGGCACTTCACCCGCTGCATCACGCGTTGCAACAGACCGCATATAGATGTTCGGATGATTAATGGCATTCATGCGAATACGATCACCGAGTAACGCGCCGCCTGTTTTACGTCGCGTTGGGTCAATGGCCAACAGCGCTATTTTCAGAGTGTCTTGCTGATCCAGCCGGAATCGCCGGACCAGTTCGTCGGTCAGCGATGACTTACCGGAGCCACCGGTACCGGTAATACCAAGCACCGGCACCGTGGACTCAGCAGCACTGTCATGCAGGTGTTTGGCAGCACCTGCGTCGAGCTGACCGGCTTCAACAGCGCTTAAGGTTTGCGACAGTCGTGTCCAGCGTTCATGGGGTGTACCGTCTGTGAGTGCAGGAACCGAGTGCTGGCCGACCACTCTGGCTGGCAGGCCACTGGCACGTTCGATCATGTCGTCGATCATGCCCTGCAGCCCAAGCTCCATACCGTCTTCCGGCGAATAGATGCGAGAGACGCCATAATCGTGCAGCTCGGCGATTTCCGAGGCGATGATCACCCCGCCACCACCGCCAAAGACCCGTACCATCTCGCCCGGGTTGTCCGTGCCGCGCTCCCGCAGCATGTCGACCATGTACCGGAAGTATTCGACGTGCCCGCCCTGGTAGGAACTGACGGCAATACCGTCCACATCTTCCTGCAAGGCCGCGGTCACGATCTCTTCAACAGAACGGTTATGCCCGAGGTGAATCACCTCAACCCCACCGGCCTGCAGCATCCGACGGATGATATTGATGGACGCATCGTGACCGTCAAAGAGACTGGCCGCAGTGACAAAACGAAGACGTCCGGACCGGCCACGCGCCGCCGAGGTAGCCACTGATGACGCGTTAACGAGGGACACGGATGCCGAACCACTCGAACCAGAAGGTGCCATGCTTTTCTCCGTTTGGTGATGTTGCCGGACGCTCTAACCAGAAGACGTTGCCACACGGGCTCGGGTTCCGGCGTGGCAGTGAAAATCTAGATGACGTTTACGTTAACGTCAACCTTGTGCTATTTTTAGCATATGGACCGAACATACACAATCACCGAGCTGGCGCGAGAATTTGGTATTACCACGCGCACCATCCGGTTTTATGAAGACCGGCAGCTGCTGCAACCCACGCGTGAAGGCACCAAACGGGTGTATTCGCGAGGTGACCGCACACGGCTCAAACTGGTGTTGCGAGGCAAACGACTGGGGTGGCCACTCGACGAGATTCGGGAAATGATCAACATGTACGACCCGCACGGCGGAGAAGTACTACAGCTAACCACCATGATCGAAAAACTCAAAGCCAACCGCGACACCCTGCTCCAGCAACAGCGCGACATTCAGCAATCGCTGAGCGAGCTTGATCAACTGGAGCGCAACTGCCTGGATCAGCTTGCCTCCATGACACCGTCCCCACTGGCCGCAGCGAATTCATGATGACTTACCCCACACTCGACTTCGGTTTTGACGACACACTCACACAGCTGCACGATACCGTCACCGAATTCTGCAACACCGAAATTGCGCCAAGAGCTGCCGAGGTAGACCGCAGTAACGAATTTCCAATGGACCTATGGAAAAAAATGGGTGACCTTGGATTACACGGCATCACCATCAGCGAGACCTATGGCGGCTCTGACCTTGGGTACCTTGCACACACCATTGCCATGGAAGCGGTCAGCCGAGCGTCGGCATCGGTGGGGTTGTCGTACGGCGCACATTCCAATTTGTGCATTAACCAAATCAACCGTAACGGCACCGACGCGCAAAAAGAAACTTACCTGCCCAAACTGATCTCGGGAGATCATGTCGGTGCGTTGGCCATGAGCGAACCCGGTGCCGGTTCCGACGTGGTCAGCATGCAACTGACGGCCACCGCCGATGGCGACAACTATCGGCTAAACGGCAACAAAATGTGGATCACCAATGGCCCCGATGCCGATGTGTTGGTGGTGTATGCCAAGACTGACCCCAACGCCGGTGCCCGCGGTATTACCGCGTTCCTGATACAAAAGGGCATGCCCGGTTTTTTAACCTCACCAAAACTCGACAAACTGGGTATGCGTGGTTCCAACACCTGCGAGCTGGTGTTTCAGGACTGTGTGGTACCTGCGAGTCATGTGCTGGGCGAGGTTGGGCGCGGCGTCAATGTATTAATGAGCGGTCTCGACTATGAACGTATTGTGCTCTCCGGTGGTCCACTGGGTATTATGGATGCGTGTATGGATGCAGTGGTGCCGTACGTGCATGAGCGCAAACAGTTTGGTCAGCCCATTGGTGAGTTCGAGCTGATGCAAGGCAAACTGGCCGATATGTACACCACCATCAATGCCTGCAAGGCTTATGTGTATGCGGTCGCGCGTGCAGCCGACAACGGACAGGCCACCCGCAAAGATGCCGCCGGTGCCATTTTATACAGCGCCGAAAAAGCCACGTGGATGGCACTGGAAGCAATACAGTCACTCGGCGGTAACGGCTATATTAATGACTACCCGACCGGCCGCCTGCTGCGTGATGCCAAGCTGTATGAGATTGGTGCCGGCACCAGCGAGATCCGGCGTATGTTAATCGGTCGCGAACTGTTTACAGAAACTGCCTGACCCAACACTTTTTAACGTGACCGCGCAACACTGAAACAAACAGTTAGCACAACAGGCATCACTGACTGACGTGTTGATACCAACACACAACCGGTCAGCGACTAACCCAGACCCATCGGGCACCACGCCCGGCAGGAGAATTTAACCACATGTCCTCAGATCCTATTGTCATTGCCAGCGCAGCCCGAACACCGATGGGTGGCTTTCAGGGAGCACTCTCTGATGTCACAGCCAGCGAACTTGGCTCGGCTGCTATCGGTGCTGCCGTACAGCAGGCCGGTGTTGCCAACGACGACATTCAGGAGGTGATCATGGGCTGCGTATTGTCGGCAGGTCAGGGGCAGGCACCTGCCCGCCAGGCGGCACTCGGCGCAGGTCTGTCACTCGACAGCAGCTGTACCACCTTAAACAAAATGTGTGGCTCCGGTATGAAAGCGGTCATGGTTGCACACGATATGTTACGCGCAGACAGCGCCACGGTTGCTATTGCAGGTGGGCTCGAAAGCATGACCAATGCACCGTACCTGTTACCCAAGGTGCGCGGCGGACTGCGCATGGGGCACGGCGAAATGAAAGACCATATGTTTCTCGACGGTCTGGAAGACGCCTATGACAAGGGTCGGTTAATGGGTGTGTTTGCCGAGGAGACCGCCAAGCGTTATCAGTTTACACGTGAGGCACAGGATGCCTTTGCCATTGAGTCGTTAACACGTGCCAAACGCGCCATTGATGATGGTTCGTTCGACGCCGAGGTCACACCGGTTACCGTCAAGACCCGTCGTGGCGAGACCGTGGTGACTCAAGATGAACAGCCACACAAGGCAGACACCCAAAAAATTCCGAACCTGCGTCCGGCCTTTGCCAAAGACGGTACCGTCACCGCCGCCAACGCCTCGTCTATTTCAGATGGTGCTGCCGCACTGGTCATGATGCGCGAGTCAGAGGCCGAACGTCGCGGCATCACACCGCTGGCGCGCATACTCGGTCACGCCGGTCACGCACATGAGCCCGAGTGGTTTACCACCGCCCCCGTGCATGCACTCGAAAAACTCCTGAAACAACTGGGTAAAGATGCCCTCGATATTGACCTGTATGAAATCAACGAAGCCTTTGCCGTTGTCACCATGGCCGCTATGACCGAGCTGCAGTTGCCGCACGAGCGCGTCAATGTGAACGGTGGTGCCTGCGCATTGGGTCACCCGATAGGTGCCTCCGGTGCCCGTATATTGGTTACCCTGATTAACGCACTGGCACAACGTAACCTCACCACCGGTATTGGTGCGCTGTGTATTGGTGGCGGTGAAGCCGTTGCCGTTGCCATTGAACGCATGAGTTAGCCTATGTCAGCTTCCGCCACCATTGATTTTTATTTCGACTACTCGTCACCGTATGCGTACCTTGCCAGTCACACGATTGAGGCGCTGGCGCAACAGCACGGACGAACCGTCACTTGGCGCCCTATTCTGTTGGGGTTTGTCTTTAAAACCACCGACAGCAAACCACTGGTGCACATACCGCTCAAGGGCGACTACTCGATGCACGATCTCAAACGTACCGCCAGAGAAACCGGCGTGCCGTTTGTGATACCCGATAATTTCCCGATAGGCACCGTGGCTGCGGCACGTGCCACACTATGGGTGCGAGCCAACCATGCGAACAAAACCGATGCACTGGTGCACGCCTTGTTTAACGCCTACTTTGGTAACAACACCGATATTTCAGATACTGCAAACGTGCTGCAAATTGCCGGAACCTGCGGCATCGATGCCAGCGCATTGGAGCAAGCCCTCGGCGACAACGATGTCAAAGCGCTGCTAAAGACCGAAGTCGACAACGCACTGAACGCCGGTGTCTTTGGTGCACCTTTTATGGTGGTCGATAATGAACCCTTCTGGGGTCATGACCGACTGCCGGTGATTGATCGCTGGTTAAGTACCGGCGGCTGGTAAGTGGCTGCTGGCGTCTCCAACACCACCGTGATTATCTGGCAGGTCCAACACATAACATGAACACAGAAACCCAAGGCGACGAGCGGGCTGTCTATCACGCCAAAAATCAAACCTACCTTATTTATCTGCTACTGCTGTTGCACCCGTTATTTGGTATCACGGCACTCATTGCAGCCTTGGTGGGGCATATGAAAAAAGCGGTCACCGACAACACCGTGTTTGCAACACATCGTGTGTGGCAATTGGTGACCTTTTGGTTTGGGTTACTGGGGTACGTTGCCGGTGTTTATTATATTTTGCGTATGGGCAGTTACGTCATTGTGGTCGTGACGTTCCTGTGGATTAACTATCGACTCTGGCGTGGTTGGCTCAACGCACGCAAACACGAACCCGTCGGTCCACCCAAGCTCTCATGAGTCAGTCCGATTGAGTCTATTGGTATGAGTATCCACCTATGAGTGTATTGGCCACCGTCGTTAACCCGCGTGATGCAGCCTTTGAAGCCAACGCCGCTGCAATGACAGCACTGGTTAACGAACTCAACACGCGGCTGAACCTCGCGACCGCCGGTGGCAGTGAGCGCGCCGTCAACAAACACCGTGAGCGTGGCAAACTGTTGCCCCGTGACCGTATTCGGCTGCTTGCCGATGAAGGCTCGGCGTTTCTGGAACTGTCGCCACTGGCAGCCCTTGATGTCTACGATGACCCGGTGCCCGGCGCCGGTATCGTAACCGGCATTGTTCGGGTGCAGGGTCGGTTGTGTATCGTGGTCGCCAATGATGCAACTGTCAAAGGTGGCACCTACTACCCGCTCACGGTAAAAAAACATCTGCGTGCACAAACCATCGCGTTACAAAACGGCTTGCCGTGCGTGTATCTGGTAGATTCGGGGGGTGCTTTTTTACCCCTGCAAGACGAGGTCTTCCCCGATCGCGAACACTTTGGCCGTATCTTTTTTAATCAGGCTAACCTGTCTGCCAACGGTGTTGCACAAATTGCCGTGGTGATGGGCTCCTGTACTGCCGGTGGTGCCTACGTGCCGGCCATGTCAGATGAAAGTGTCATTGTACGTGGACAAGGCACTATTTTTCTCGGAGGACCACCGCTGGTCAAAGCGGCTACCGGTGAAGAAGTAACAGCCGAGGCGCTCGGCGGTGCGGACGTGCATGCCAGCCAATCCGGTGTGGTTGATCACCTTGCCGAAGACGAAACCCATGCATTACACATTGCACGCTCTATTGTGGGTAATCTCGGCACACTGACGCCATCGGCTAACCCGCCATCCGCTGACTGGCAAGAACCCGTCTACCCTGCCGAAGAACTTAACGGCATTATCCCGGCAGATGCACGCACACCGTTTGATTGCCGCGAAGTGATTGCCCGTCTTGTTGACGGCAGTGACTTTGATGAATTCAAACAACATTACGGCACGACACTGGTGTGCGGGTTTGCAAGCCTGTATGGCCAACGCTGCGGTATTGTGGCCAACAACGGTGTGTTGTTTTCAGAATCATCACTGAAGGGCGCGCACTTCATCGAGCTGTGCGCCATGCGTAAAATTCCGCTGATCTTTCTGCAAAACATCACAGGCTTTATGGTGGGCAAAGATTATGAAGCCGGTGGTATTGCCAAAGATGGTGCCAAGCTTGTCACCGCTGTAGCAACCGCAGCCGTACCCAAACTGACACTGGTAATTGGTGGCAGTTTTGGTGCGGGCAATTACGGCATGTGTGGTCGCGCCTTTGATCCGCGCTTTTTATGGATGTGGCCCAATGCCCGTATCTCGGTGATGGGTGGCGAGCAAGCCGCCAGTGTACTCGCCACCGTCAAACGCGACGCAATGGAAGCACGCGGTGACAGCTGGAGCACCGATGAAGAGCAGGCCTTTAAACAACCGGTGTTTGATCAGTATGAGTCGCAGGGTAACCCGTGGTATGCCTCGGCACGGTTGTGGGACGACGGCATCATTACACCGACCGACAGTCGTCGCGTATTGGGACTGGGGCTCGAAGTGGCACTACAGCAACCCATACCCGATACCCGCTTTGGTTTATTCAGGATGTAACATGACCGACTACGTGCAGACAACCACTGACGCGCGCGGTGTATCCACACTGCATTTAAACCGTCCTGACAAACACAATGCGTTCGACGATACCGTTATCAGCCAACTGCAAACTGCTCTTGACCAATTAGTGAATGACGCACAAACACGCGTCCTGTGCGTCACCGCCGCGGGCCGCAGTTTTTCTGCCGGTGCCGATCTGGCGTGGATGAAACGCTCGGCCAATTACACACACGCCGAAAACCAACGCGATGCACAGTTGTTGGCCCACATGTTACACACACTGAATACCTTCCCCGCGGTGACTGTCGCCGCTGTGCAGGGTGCAGCGTTTGGCGGCGGTACCGGTTTGGTCGCCTGTTGTGATATCGCCATTGCCGCACGCTCGGCACGTTTTGCATTATCAGAGGTCAAGCTCGGCCTGGTCCCCGGCACGATTAGCCCCTATGTGTTGGCGGCTATGGGTGAACGCCAGGCTCGCCGTTACTTTCTCAGCGCTGAACAATTCGATGCGGCAGAAGCCATGCGCATTGGTCTCGTACACAACACGGTCGATGACGAAACACTGAACGACACGCTCAACTCCCTGGTAACACAACTGCTTAACGCAAGTCCGGCAGCACAGCGCCACACCAAAACCATGATAGCGTCGTTTGCGGGACGCCCGGTCACTGACGACATACGCAAGGCATCCGCCACTCACATTGCCGACGCGCGCGCGAGCACCGATGGTCGCGAAGGCATCGCCGCATTTCTTGAAAAACGTCAGGCCGCATGGGTGTCAGCAACAAACACGGCGCATCAGCCAGAGGCCAGTCCGCCCTCCTCCGATACCCACACACCGTGAGCCGGGCCGTATGATTCGTACACTCTTAATTGCCAACCGTGGCGAAATTGCGTGCCGGATTATTCGCACGGCACGACAGCTTGGCATCAACACAGTGGCGGTCTACTCCGACGCCGACCGACAGGCATTGCATGTGCAGCAAGCGGATACAGCGGTGTTTATCGGTGCATCACCTGCCACCGACAGTTATCTGAACCAGCAGCGCGTCATGGATGCGGCGCGATTGTCCGGCGCCGATGCAATCCACCCGGGCTACGGGTTTCTGTCAGAGAACGCATCCTTTGCAGAGCGCTGCTCTGATGCCGGTATTATTTTCGTGGGTCCGTCTTCGCACGCCATCACTGCGATGGGCGCCAAAAGCGCTGCCAAGGCACTGATGGTAGACGCCGGTGTTCCGGTCACTCCGGGTTATCACGGCAACGATCAGTCTGAAGCCACGTTACAGGCAGCTGCCGATGACATTGGGTATCCGGTATTAATTAAAGCATCCGCCGGTGGCGGCGGCAAAGGCATGCGACTGGTTAACGCTTCCACTTTTTCGATGATTTCTGTATGATTGCCGGAAATAGCATCTGCGAGAGCTTTGGAAGCTTCACGGTCTTTAGTGATTAGTTTACCATCAAATAGCAGCTCACGAGCTTTTTCAGAGGCTTTCGATACAATGTGATA
>CALDUO010000202.1 GCA_937923745.1 uncultured Granulosicoccaceae bacterium | reverse complement strand
ACCAGATGGGTCTGATCGGCAGAGGCCTCTTTGGCGGCCAGAATAACCTCTGTGGCTTCTTCACCGACTTTCTTTAATATGGCGTCGTCCCCACCAGCATACAATGATGCCACGTAGGATTTCTGTGCGCTCTGTTGCTTTCGCTGTTCAAGCGTTTCTGCCAGCGCCAGCAAGACGGCGTCGCTGTTGTGCACGTCACTCATTTGCCTTGCCTTCGACGCCCTGCCCGCCTTTATTCGTGCTCTGGTCCATGACGCTGTGACCAGAGACCCTCTGACCCATAACCGTATGACTAGAGACCGGCTCAGGATCAGAGGCCTCTGCGTATATCTCCGCCGGATCACGCAATACTGCGTCAGTTGTCTCCCACACACCGCCTGTCAGTGTTCGGTAAAAGCAGTGAGCGCGTCCGGTATGACACGCAATACCACCCAACTGTTCCACGCTCAACAAGATGACATCCTCATCACAATCCAGCCGAATACTGATAACCCGCTGTGTGTGCCCGGATGATTCGCCCTTTCGCCACAGTCGTTGACGGGACCTTGAAAAGTACACGGCAGTGCGTGTCGCGGCGGTTTCCTGCAGTGATTCGCGGTTCATCCACGCCATCATCAGGATCTGTCCGGATTCACTGTCCTGCGCGACCGCAGGCACCAAACCCGCATCGTTCCAGCGTATAGAATCAAGCCAGTGTGTCGACTCGGGTGACGCAAATGGCATCTCGGTATTGTGACGCTCGCTCATCAGCACACCCGCAGTAAAGTCTGCGGCACTCTGTGTATCAGCGCAAATAAGGGTGATGGGCCGGAAATGGTCACAGGGTGTGTGGGTTCGTCGCTGTCATTTTTCAGCGGTTATTCTACCACGGGGTCTGGCGTTACAGACGAACCTCAATGCCTTGTTGCCGCATCCGCAGCTTGGCTTCTTCGATGGTGAACTCACCGAAGTGGAAAATACTGGCAGCCAGCACCGCATCCGCACCGCCTTTGGTGACTCCGTCACATAAATGATCCAGCGTGCCAACGCCTCCGGACGCTATCACCGGAATAGACACGGCATCGCTGATGGCGCGGGTCACACCAAGATCAAACCCGATTTTGGTGCCATCACGATCCATGCTGGTCAGCAATAGCTCGCCAGCGCCGTAGGCCTCCATTTTGACCGCCCACGCTATCGCATCTATACCGGTCGGTTTACGACCGCCATGGGTAAAAATTTCCCAACGAAGTGGCTCGTCATCGCCGCTGACCCGTTTGGCGTCAATTGCCACCACGATACACTGCTCACCCACCTTGTCAGCCGCCTCACGCACAACATCGGGACGGTGCACTGCCGCAGTATTAATACTGACTTTATCAGCACCGGCGTTGAGCATACGCCTGACATCGCTGGCCTCTCGAATGCCGCCACCCACTGTGAGCGGAATAAATACTTCAGCAGCCACCTGCTCGACCACATGCACGATCGTATCGCGGTTGTCGGAACTTGCAGTGATATCGAGAAAGGTAATTTCGTCGGCGCCTTCGCGGTTGTAGCGACGCGCTACTTCTACCGGGTCGCCAGCATCACGAATATCGACAAACTGCACGCCTTTCACAACACGGCCAGCGTCGACATCAAGGCAAGGAATAATACGCTTGGCTAATCCCATCTCAGGCGTTACCTGCCGGTTTTTGGGCCAACTGATCAGCCAGTGCTTGCGCGTCGGCCAAGTCTACGGTCTTCTCGTAGAGTGCCCGCCCCACAATAGCACCGCTGATACCCCCGTTATTCGCAGCACTTAATTGTTTGATATCGTCAATGGTCGTCACGCCACCGGATGCAATGACCGGAATACTGATCGCATCAGCCAACTGACTGGTAGCCTCAACATTCACACCCTGCATCATCCCATCACGGCTGATATCGGTATATACAATCGCTGACACACCGGCGCCTTCGAATTCGCGGGCAAGATCTATCGCCTGCACCGACGATTCAGTGGCCCAACCGTCAGTAGCGACAAACCCGTTACGGGCATCCAACCCCACGATAACGTGTCCTGGCATTTGCTCGCATAGCCGGGTTACAAACGCCGGGTCCTGCACAGCCAAGGTACCGATGATCACAAACTCAACGCCAGCATCGACATAAGCCTGTGCTGTCTCAGCCGAACGAATACCACCACCAATTTGCACCGGCAGGTCGGGAAATCGTTCGGTGATGGCACGGACAACACCGGCGTTGCGAGGCTCGCCTGCAAACGCACCGTCGAGATCAACCAAATGCAACCGCCTCGCGCCCTGTCGAACCCAATCGGCGGCAACCGCGACCGGGTCGGTAGAAAAGACGGTATCGTCTTCCATACGACCCTGACGCAGGCGCACACACTGCCCTTCTTTGAGATCGATGGCAGGAATAATAATCATGGGATCACCGTCATGCTGGCACACCATTCCAGTGCACAAAGTTTGAGAGCAAACGAAGCCCGTGCTCCGCACTTTTTTCAGGGTGAAACTGACAGGCAAAGAGATTGTGGGCACTGATCGCTACCGCAAACTCAGCACCATAGGTGCATCGCGCCGTAATGATGTCTTGTTGAGATGGCACAATAAAAAAACTGTGGGCAAAATAAAATCGGGCGCCATCGGGAATGCCGGACCACAACGGGTGAGTGACCTGCGCTACCCTGCTCCAGCCCATGTGCGGCACTTTGAGTCGGTTACCATCGGCATCTGTCAGCGGATTCGGCAGTCGCTGCACCTGTCCCTCTATGATATCAAGACACGGCGTACCGTCGTTTTCATCACTGTGAGAGAGCAGCACCTGCAGCCCCATACAGATACCGAGGAACGGCTTTTCGGAGACACACTGACGGATGACGGATGACAAGCCCGCATGATTCAGTGCAGCCATACATTCTCGGGCGGCACCTTGCCCCGGGCAAACAACACGGTCAGCCTGTTCAATGACGTCAGGATCTGACGTCACAATGACGCTGGCATCTTCGGCCACCGCTTCGATGGCTTTCGACACCGAACGCAAATTCCCCATGCCGTAATCGATAACAGCAATTTGTTGCACGTTAGAGTGAGCCTTTCGTAGACGGTAGTGTATTGGCGGCCTCGGCATCAATGCGGGTTGCCATACGAAGTGCCCGACCAAACGCCTTAAATATGGTTTCTATTTTATGGTGGTCATTGTCACCACGCAGACAATCAATGTGTAGGGTCACTTTGGCGTGGTTAACAAAACCCTGGAAAAATTCGCGAGCGAGATCCACGTCGAAGGTGCCTACGCGGTCGCGGGTGTAGTCACAGGAAAAGAAGAGTCCGGGGCGTCCGGAAAAATCAATGACCACACGAGACAACGACTCATCCAACGGCACGTAAGCATGGCCGTAGCGCACCAGCCCCCGTCGATCGCCCAGCGCCTGATCAAACGCCATACCCAGTGTGATACCGATATCTTCGACACTGTGATGATCATCGATGTGCAAGTCACCGTCACAGTCGACTGTCATGTCCATCAAGCCATGACGGGTAATCTGCTCAAGCATATGCTCAAGAAACGGAATGCCGGTTGCAAAGCGGCGTTCGCCAGAGCCGTCCACTTCCAGTGAGACAGCAATGCGGGTTTCGAGCGTATTGCGCTCAACCTGCGCGCGTCGGTCAGTCAACGTAAAACCTCATGTCTTGCCAGCAGTTGCGTGGCGTTTAAGCGGGATGCAACACAGCGGTACACCGGTTATCCGGCACCCTAAAAAAACCGGACGCCAAGGATACACCGTTTAGGCCGCTGGCGGATTGACCTGCAGCCAAAAAGTCACTGGCCCATCGTTGGTCAGCTGTACCTGCATATCTGCACCAAACGTACCGGCAGCCACTTCCGGGCAGGTCGCCTGTGCGTCGGTAAC
>CALDUO010000201.1 GCA_937923745.1 uncultured Granulosicoccaceae bacterium | reverse complement strand
GCGGGCAAAGCTCAATCACAGCCTACTTAACAGAGGTGTGCTGTGTTGTGGTAAGTCAAAAGTATAAAAGCAGGAACAATAATGAACCGGAATCGATCAATGGCCTGGATTGATACAGATTCCTGACGTGCAACATGGTATCTCTGGGTGGAGATGAGAATAAAATGGCAACACTGACAACGTGGGAAAAAACGAGTGCGCCCGCACTAAAAGATGTGAGCGAAAGTTCGGCACAAGAGCTGTTGCTCGATGAAGTCGACGATGAACAGAGCGATGACGTTGAGGACGAGGCCGAGGAGAAAATCACGGCGAGCAAACTCAAAGACCTGAGTCGCAAGGAAATGGATGCGACACGACTGTATCTGAAGGAGATAGAATTCTCAGAGCTCCTGACTGCAGACGAAGAAAAGTACTACACGCGACTGGCACAGAAGGGTTGCGAGAAGTCACGCAAAAAAATGATCGAGTGTAACCTGCGGTTGGTTGTTAAAATCGCGCGTCGTTACATGAATCGCGGGCTGGCGCTGCTCGACCTGATCGAAGAAGGCAACCTTGGCCTGATTCACTCGGTTGAGAAGTTCGACCCCGAGCGCGGGTTTCGGTTTTCGACCTATGCCACGTGGTGGATCCGTCAAACCATTGAACGTGGCTTGATGAACCAGACACGCACGATCCGTCTGCCCATCCATGTCGTCAAGGAAATGAATGTCTACATCAAGGCCGAGCGTCGTCTGCAACAGTCGCTGGACCGTGAGCCAACTGCCGAAGACATTGCGGCATTGGTTGAACGACCGGTGGAAGATGTGAAGCGCCTTCTGGGTCTGCGTGATCGGGTCAGCTCGGTGGATGTGGCTATCGGTAAAGATGGCGAGCGTCCGCTGCTGGATATCATTCCCGACGATAACAACCTCGATCCCTCGTTGATCCTGCAGGATGAGCGCGTAAACTCCAATATCAACGACTGGCTACATAAGCTGGAATCCAAACAGCGTGAAGTGCTGGTTCGTCGATTTGGTTTGCACGGACACGAAAAATCAACGCTGGAAGAGGTGGGTCAAGAGTTGGGTGTGACACGTGAACGTGTTCGCCAAATTCAGATGGAAGCGCTCAAGCGCTTGCGGCGTATCCTCGAAGGCAGTGGCTACACCGCCGACAACCTCTTTATGGCCTAAACAAGTGGCTGCAGCTGCGACCGCACTGGTCGCAGCCCAAACTGCAAACCCGGTGCTATAACCCTAAGTCTATAACCCTAAGTCTGTAACCCCAAGTCTATAAACCCGGGGGCAATAAACCCGGAGCAGTAAATCAGGCCTGCGAGCCAAGCCTGCGTTCAAGTTTTAAAAATTGCCCCGCAGTATGTCTGACAACTGGGGTTCCGGGTTACGATACAACCTGCCCGGTACCGGGATGGCTACTCTATATCCGGCTATTGTTCACCCGTTTGTCGCCTGTCAGTCACCGATTAATCACAAGGATTGTTGCTATTGGTTTGGGTGCCTTGAAATCCTGTCGCCACCTGTCGCTTCTTAACTTCGCCGCTCATTTTCAACGCTAAATTTTGGTTGGTTCGACGTATGGAACAACAAACCTACAATGTGTTGGGTACTCGCCTTGAGTGCTGCTGTACCGAACCTGTCACCGGTTTTTATCGCGATGGTTTCTGTCAGACAGGCGCCGCCGATGTTGGAAGCCATGTTGTCTGCGCGATTGTCACCGACGACTTTCTGTTGTTTTCCCGCGAGCAGGGTAATGATCTGATGACACCCGTACCGGCTTACGGTTTTCCGGGATTAAAAGACGGCGACCGTTGGTGTCTGTGTGCCTCGCGTTGGCTAGACGCGTTGGAGCACGGTGTAGCACCGCCTATTGTGCTGGCAGCGACACACCAGAAAATGTTGCAATGGGTAGAGCTGGAAGTACTGCAGCGATACGCTGTGCCAGCTGATTAAACAGACTCTTCAGCGTCAACAGGCAACATAATCGCCATAACCCGACGCGACTCTCCAACCAACACACTATAGGTGCGACAGGCAGCGCGCGTGGTCATCGCCTCTATGGCTACACCGCGTGCCGACAGTTCGGCAACCAGCCTTGGGGGCAGGAACCGGTGTTTGGCTCCGGTTCCATACAGGATGATCTCGGGCAGCTGTGTCTCTCCGCTCTGGCTGACATCGGCTGACAACCAGGGCTCGAAGTCTTCAACGACCAACGATGTAATGGCTTTTTCCGGCCATTCGTCAGACAGCACTGATTCGCTGACAATCACTGCGCTTGTGAAGTGCTGACCACTGATTGTGATGCCGTCGGTGCCATAGTGGCTGATCATATGCTGACGGGCTTCTTCGAGATGCATCTTCATAGGCGTAAAATCAGGTACGTTGTCTGGGGTCGCCGGTTATAATACCGGATTCGTCCTGTGCCATCGACTCGTCTCCCCGACCGGTTCGGCACCTCTTAAGATTGCTGGAGCGTGAGTTTGAAATCGGTAAAAGTGGGTTTACTGGGTTTGGGTACCGTCGGTCAGGGAGTGGCTACTATTCTTGCGCGTAACGGCGATGAAATTGCGCGTCGCGCTGGCTGCGATATCGTGATCAAGTCCGCGCTGGTGCGTAATCTTGGTAAAGCCGAAGCGTTGGGTTTCGATGGCATTGCTGTCACCCAGGACGGCAAGGCAGTGGTCACCGACCCGGACATTGATATTGTTGTCGAAATGATGGGCGGAGATGAACCTGCACTGTCGCTGGTGTTGTCAGCCATCGAGCATGGCAAGCATGTGGTCACTGCGAACAAGGCACTCATTGCCGTGCATGGAAACCAAATCTTCAGTGCCGCGGCGGACAAGGGGGTGGTTGTGGCGTTCGAGCCGGCCGTTGCTGGCGGCATCCCTGTGATTAAAGCAGTGCGTGAGGGCTTGGCTGCCAATCGTATTGCATGGCTTGCTGGCATCATTAACGGTACCGGTAATTTTATCCTGACCGAAATGACGCAAAAGGGTCGCGACTTCGCAGATGTGCTCGCCGAAGCGCAAGCGCTCGGTTATGCCGAGGCCGACCCCACCTTTGATGTCGAGGGCATTGATGCCGCGCACAAGCTGACAATTCTGGCCTCCATTGCGTTTGGCATACCGCTGCAATTCGATGCGGTCTATACCGAAGGCATTTCCAAAGTGACCCGTGATGATGTCGCGTTTGCCGAAGAACTCGGTTATCGCATCAAACATTTGGGGGTCGCCAAAATGCGCGATGACGGGGTTGAGCTGCGTGTGCACCCTACGCTCATTCCGGCGTCCAGGCTTATTGCCAACGTCAATGGTGTCATGAATGCCGTGTTGGTGCAGGGTGATGCGGTAGGCCCGACCATGTACTACGGGCCCGGTGCCGGTTCCGAACCGACCGGATCTTCTGTGGTTGCCGATATCGTGGATATTGTGCGAACACTCAGTGCGGCGCCCGGTCACCGCGTGCCGAATCTTGCGTTCCAGAGTGACAGCCTGTCCAGTCACCCGGCCTTGGCACCCGATGCGTTTGAGTCGTCGTATTACCTTCGGCTTACTGCCATAGACCAGCCAGGTGTACTCGCCGACATCACACGGGTGATGGGTGAGCTGGACATCAGCATCGAGGCTATTGTGCAAAAAGAACCGGTCGGTGACTCTGTCGAAGTGCCCGTGATTATGCTGACCCGTCAGGTTCGCGAGGGTGCGGTAAACAGCGCTATTGCGCAGATCGAGAAGCTCGCGTCGGTAAAAGGCGAGGTGACACGCATTCGGATGGAGACGTTGGGGTAGGGATGGGCTGGCCCCGGTTGCTGACTTTGGTGACTGGCTCTGGTGGCTGGCTCTGGTAATTGACTCTGTTGGCTGGCTTGTTGGCTGGCTTGTTGCCTATTGGCAGATCAGAGTAATCGACTGACAGTCATTAAGGTGTGGCTTTGTCACTTAAGACTGAGCGAGCCACTGCGTGAACAGCCCGGTGGTGATTGTCAGTATCGTCATAACAATAAACACCAGTTTGCTCACGGTTGCCAGAGACGCCAGGGTGAGTTTTCGGGTGAGCGCCCTGGTAGCGTTGTCTGCCGACGTCGGGTCCTGATAAACAGCTACCGCAGCGCTGAGGTTATAGTTTTCGGTGATGTCTGCGATCAGGTAAGCAATGGGCAGTAACAAGATAATGTATGGCATTGCCAAAACCGGAATGTAATAACCTACGAGCACACTGAGTGCCAGAAAATACAGCACCGCAAAGCTGTAATCGATAGAGAGCAGTTTTTTGTAGCGCTTTAACTGGTTGTCGTCGCGTGTGTTGAATACACTGCCGCAACCAACAGGCATATTTTCAAGAGATTCAAAGTACTCCTGTGCTTCTTGTTCAGTGTAGCCAGACCATCGCTTGTGCAAAGGCTTCGTGTTGGACGCGTCACTGCCCGAGTGCTCAGGTGAAAAGCCTGCCAATCGCCTGTTGAGCACACCGCCTGCCATAATAATTAAAACAACGGCCACGATGTAGAGAAATCCTGTTATGAGAATGCTCATCTAACTATTCCAGCGTAGGCGATTGGCTGAGTCATGGTCATCACGTCGTGTCAGTGACGGTGGGGATACAGTATCGATGACCAGTGTCGCTGAGACTGTTTGGTTATTTTTTTCTGGTATCTGATTTCAACGTAGTTGTATAGAACTATCAGAAGAGCT
>CALDUO010000200.1 GCA_937923745.1 uncultured Granulosicoccaceae bacterium | reverse complement strand
ATGCACCGTCCGTTTTTGTATCTGAAAATGCAATGAGACCGGTTTTAGATAAACCGCTGTAATTGCCTGCTACAACAGCTGGCACGTAAGAGCGGTTCGCAGAATACACACCGGCAATTAACCGGTTCGATGAGAGCGCCCGGTTTATACCGATACGACGACAGTGTTTAGTTGAGTACCTGTTCGTTTGCGGTTTGTTGCTGGGCAGATGGATCTCCCAGCACCAATGTGTACCTGACCTGTTCGGGTTCGTCGAGTTTGAGTTTGGGTTTATACCCCAGTGAGGACATGAGTCCTTTCATGGCTTTATTGTTTCTTAAGACGTCACCGTAGATAGCATGAATACCATGACTGGCTGCATGTTCTTGCAACAGAGTCATCAGTGCGCTGGCAAGTCCTTCACCTTGCCACTCATCGCTGATGGTAATTGCAAACTCAACCTCGTCTTCGATGGCACTGTGCGTATAGCGACAAACACCGATAATCTTCGATGGATCATCCGGTGAGACAGCACAAAATGCCATCTGTCGTTCGTAATCAATTTTGGTAAATTGCGCCAGCATCAGTGGCGGCAACTCCTCAATGGCATGCATAAAACGCATGTAGCGTGATTCGGGCGACAGACTGGTGACCAGTGCGGCCAGTGATCGTGCATCTTCGGCTCTGATGGGGCGCAGGTGCGCAGTACCACTTTTTTTCAGGGTAATTTGCCGCTCCCATGCGGTGGGGTACGGGTGGATAGCAAGGCGCGGATACTCACGCCGGATAAATCGGGTGCGATACTGTTGTAGCGTTGCGGTGACTTGTGTGGGTACGGCGCTGTCGGCGCTGAGTGTCAGTGGGTGTATATCGACTTCATAGAGTTCAGGTAGCTCGCACACCAGATGTGACAGGTCGAGCATCACTTGTATCAGCGCATCCTTTGAGACAACACTGGGGCGGTTGGTGTTGTCGACCTGATTTAAACCCAGATAACCTTGCAGCGCCGGGTGCTCCAGCATATCGTCAATCAAAAAACGGTTCAGTGGTGGCAACTGCACCGGAAAATCGTGGACCATCGATGCCATGTCACCGGCAAGCCCCAGTGAAATGACCGGGCCAAACACAATATCGTTATACACCCGTAATCTGAGTGCGCGGGTGTCAGTCCGGGCAGGCGACGCATCAGTGTTGATGTGTACAGGCGGCAGCAGTTGCATCGCCTCAGACGGCGACAGGGTTCGCCTGTGATCTATGAGTGCTGTGTGTATGGTGTGTCGTAACCCTTGTATACGCTTGGTGTGTGTTTGATCTTCTATGGGCTGTGGCACCTGTAACAGCAGCTGCATACTGCGATAATGGCGGTGCATAAAATCAATAGCATCTGTGGCCGCCTCCGGTGTTCTGAAATTCAGTACACCTCTTTCGCGAAAGAGTTTTCGGCTTTTAACCACATGGGTTTCTCCCATCCAGCAGGCGATAAGCGGTTTGTTCGCGCTTTCGCTGACGTCACTTAACGCCTCTGCAACGGCAAGTGTGTCGCTGCGCGGGTCAGGCACATACAACGCCATGACCGCATCGTACCGATCGTCTTCGAGCAGTAACCGGGTAATGGCGGCAAAGCTGACCGGTAACGTTTGATAGTGTCGCAACACCACCGGGTTCACGCCCGACCATCGTTGTTCAGCCTGTGTGTGGATGACGCCTTTTAACGTGGGGTCAAGCGCCGGTAGCACGAATCCTTTGGCGAGGATACGATCACTGGCGAGCATGGCCGGCGCTGCGCCGTTAGAGACGATAGCAATGCGTTTGCCTTTGAGTCTTGCACCACCGGCCAGGGTGCGCGCTGCCGAGAAAAGATTGGAAAAGGTACGTATGCGTACCGCACCGGCGCGTGTAATAGCCGCCTGAAAGACTCTGTCTGATGAAAACACCTGGCCCGTGCGTGCTTCCAAATCACAATAGCGTGCAGACCCCTGCGTTGAACGCATGAGCAACACCGGTTTGACACGCGAGGCCGCGCTGACTGCACTGATAAACGTGCGTGAATCCTGGACATGATCGAGGTAGAGAATGATGGCGCGGGTGGTGTGGTCAGCAGCGAGTGCATCAACCAGCTCTGCCATGCTGACATCACTTTCCAGCCCGGTGGTAATTAACGTTGAAAAACCAATGGCATTGTTATCGGCCCAGTCGAGCACGGCACCGGCCAGTGCTGCCGAGTGACTGATGACACCCAGTCTTCCGGGTCGTATGTGGTTGTTACTGTAAGTGGCATACAGCGACAGCGCCGGGCGCACCAGTCCGGCAGAACCTGGCCCCAACAGTCTGACGCCGCGTTCTTTGGCGTATTGCGCAATGGTGGTGTAACGGTCGGTGACTGTCATTACCAACGCGATGGTAATGCCTTGCGCCGCGCAGTGATCAATCATGCGCTCAAGGGTTGGTTCCGGTGTCAGCAGTATGGCCAGATCTACAGGCTCGGGTAGCTTTCGTAACGAACGCAGACCTTTTTGGCCAAACATTTGTTTATGACGGCCATTGATAAACCACAAGGTGCCCTGGTAGCCGCCTTCAATCAAATTGTTGCACAGGCGGTATCCCGGCGAATCCTTGCGGTTACTGGCACCGACAATGGCGATGGACTCCGGGTTTAACAGCCGTTCAAGAAAATGCTTGCTCATGCCTGCGTGTGGCGTGTCCGGTTGACGATACCGCGCGTTGCCCGGATTCTGTTGTGGCCCCTGTTTTTGTTCTTGCTATTGCCCCTGTTGTTGCAATTGCTATTGCCATTGTTACTGTCAGGGGTGTTCCCGGTGGTCTGGACACTACAACCTCCGATGAGCGCAGCTGCTGCCTCGTTGTCAGTGTTGACTGCGACTGTGAAGGGTTTGCTCATGTATTTTTGGGGTAGTGTGCCGGGGCAGAGAGGGGCAGGTGGGCCATCACGGTGCAATCCGTCGAGTGATGCAATACAATAAGTATAGGCTTTATTCTCATAGTGGAAGTTTACAGGATGGCAGAGCGCAGATTATGACTACCGCATTGATCATGCATGACACATGTGCGCGTCACGTGATGAGTCCTTCGCACCCCGAGTCGCCACAGCGGCTCGCGGCCATCACCGATCAGCTCAAAGAACGGCACCTGTTCGATTTGTTGAGTCATATCGAGGCTCCTGAAGTCGACTATGCGCATTTGGTCAGAGCGCATAATAATGAATACGTCGATACCATTCGAAGTAGTTCTCCGAGCGAGGGCACCATACACCTTGATGCAGACACCGCAATGAACGCGTGGTCGCTCGAAGCCAGCCGACGTGCTGCCGGTGCCGGTATTCTCGCAACTGAGCAAGTTGCATCAGGCAAAGTGAATTCTGCGTTCTGTGCCGTGCGACCGCCCGGACATCATGCAGAACGTCAAACGGCAATGGGGTTTTGTCTGTTTGGCAGTATTGCAGCGGCGGCGCTGTATGCCGTTGAAGAGCTTGGTATGAAGCGCGTGGCTATTGTCGATTTTGATGTGCACCACGGTAATGGCACCGAAGACATCGTGCATGACAACCCGAACGTGTTGTTTTGTTCGTCGTTTCAGCACCCGCACTTTCCGGGTTACTACCGCCCGTCGGTAGAAGGACAACTGGTGAATGTGCCGCTCGATGCCGGTACAGGTAGTGCGCAGTTTCGCGAGGCCATTGAAGCGAAGTGGTTCCCGGCGCTGGAGGCTTATCAGCCTGAGATGCTGTTTATTTCTGCCGGGTTCGACGCGCATCGTGAAGATCCGCTGGCAAGTCTTGCGTTAACCGATCAGGATTTCGCGTGGATCACCGAGCGTCTGATGGATACAGCAGACCGACACTGTGAGGGTCGAATTGTCTCCATGCTCGAAGGTGGTTACGCATTGTCTGCGCTCGGCAGAAGTGCTGCCGAGCATGTCAAGGTGTTAATGCAGGTTTAGTCTGGCCTGCAGGCTTCCAGTGTCTGTCAATTGGTTTGCGTTACCCGGCGTTACCCGGCGTTAACTGGCATTAACCGGCAAATTGCGTTTGAAAGGCTTCGGTGAAAGCATCCAGTTGGTCAGCCGGTAAATGGTTAATGCCGGCTGCAGCCTTTCGGCCACCGCCTGTCGGAAATTGCCGACACAGATCATCAGCGCCTTCGCGGTTAGACAACGGTGCGCGCACACTCACCAGATACGCACCGTCTTCCAGGGTACTCAGCAGGGCATGTGCCCGGTCAGGATTGTCCCGTGCCAATTGATTGCTGTACACACCACTGACTCTTCGTGCAAACGATTCAAACGGATACACAAACAGCGCGGTGCTATCGGTAGTTGCCGAGGCCTTGGTGGCCGCGGCGCGCGCCATATCGTCAGCATAGCCTTGCTCAAGCGTTGCGTAGGCATCGTCTTCGGCGATAAACGCAAACGGGTCGCGATAGGGTTTGATTTTTCGGTAAAGATCATCGGGCGCAAAATACAGGTCACTTAAACTGCTGCCGTAACCGTTGTAGTTCAGTAGGGTGCCGAGCATTTCAAGCTGTGTTAATTGGTCTTCGTTTAAATTCAGTGGTGCAGCGGCCGCACGGGCAGACGCAAACAGGTTGTCGCCAAACGCTGCGGTGACAGCCCACGGCAACACGGCACCGTTGAGATACGCGTTGACAATTAAACCGGTGCAGGTTTCGCTGGCCGTATCAATGTGTGTTTCGAGGTGTGGGCTATCGGGAATGTCGCCTGCAAAGTGATGATCAAAGTAGGTGACCGCGATGTTGTTGTTGAGTAGGGGCGTGACAGCATCTCGATTTTTATCAAACGAGACATCCATGACTGTCACCGTATCGCCTTCGACGGCCTCGACACGTTTCACTAGGTCTATGTCCCGTTTGACGCCAGTAATGAGAGTACTGTCGATCGGGTGTTCGAGTCTGAGTTGATGCAGCGCACACAGTCCGTCTGCGTCGCCATTAAATACATCAAAGTGGGCCATTAACGTTTTGTCTCCGAAAGGTCCGTGACCAAGTGCCGAATGAGCGACGGTCCCTGGTAAATCAGGGCCGTGTAAAGCTGGACCAGTGATGCGCCCGCATTCAGCGTCTCCAGGGCCGTGGCCGTGTCGTGAATACCGCCTGCCCCTATTACCGGTATCCTGCCTGCAAGACGGGTGCCCAGCCATTGTTGCGTTTGCAGCGCCCGTGATTGCACGGGTACACCACTGAGTCCGCCGGTCTCGCCGCTGTGCTGCAAATGCGCGACACCGTCACGCGAGAAAGTTGTGTTGGTGGCAATGATGCCGTCGATACCGGCGTCCAGTGCGGTGTCGGCAAAGTCGATCACCTGCGCCTCGTCCATATCGGGTGCAATTTTGACGGCTATGGGTGTGTACCTGCCGGTGGTATCTGCGAGCTCGGCCTGGGTTGTTTTCAGTGCGGCAAACAGCGCCTGTAACATGGCGCCGTGCTGAAGGTCGCGAAGGCCCGGTGTGTTCGGCGAAGAGATGTTGACGGTGACATAGTCGGCGTGCGCATACACTTTGCGCAGGCAGGTGATGTAGTCATCGGTGGACTGCTCCAGCGGGGTATCGGCATTTTTGCCAATATTGATGCCGAGCAAGCCCTTGTAGCGTCTCCTCTGCACCTGCGCGACAAGATGGTCGACCCCTTTGTTGTTAAAACCCATACGGTTTATCAGCGCCTGTGATTCGGGGAGCCGAAACATCCGTGGGCGCGGGTTGCCGGACTGCGGCCGTGGTGTCACGGTGCCCACCTCAATAAACCCAAACCCCATCAACCCGAACGCATCAATATAGTCACCGTTTTTGTCCAGCCCGGCAGCCAACCCCACCGGGTTGGGAAAGCTCAGCCCCATGCAGTTGACGGGTGCGCTGTTTTTTGGCGTCAGTGGGCGGGCGAGGAGCTGCCGGGCGAGCGGGTTACCCAGCACCGCGCCGAGCACCGGTAATGCCAAATTGTGGGAGCGCTCGGCATCGAGCCGGAACAACAGCGAACGAAGTGCAGAGTAGACCATGAGTTTTTTTGCGTGGACTTAAAATTCGTGCACGATTGTGTGGGACACAGTACGGCGGTGCAAGTAAAATACCCTGATACGAAGCCGGTACACTGAGAGCAAACCGGCGCACTGAGAGCAAGCCGGTGCACTGGGTCTGACACTGAGTCTGAATCAGTGGCGTGGCTTGCGACCGTTTTTAATACCATCAGGAATCATTGATACCCTCGCGTGAAAGTCTATCCCGACAAACTCAAGCAGAGCCTGCAGCGCGGCCTTGCCCCGTTGTATCTGCTGTACGGTGAAGAGCCGCTGGCGCAGAAAGAGTGTGGCGACCTGTTGCGCCAGGCGTTGGGTGCTGCCGGGTTTCAGGAGCGTGAGGTGATTTTTGCACTCGAAGACGCCGACTGGGCGCAGGTGCGTCACGCGGTTGAGAGCCTGTCGCTGTTTGCCGAACAGCGGGTGGTTGATATCCGATTGCCAAGTGGCAAGCCCGGGCGCACCGGGTCTGCCGTGCTTGCAGACTTGGCCAAGAGCACGCCGCCTGACGTCATCGTTTGTGTCACTGCGGGCAGACTTGAGCGTGCCCAATTGAATTCGGCTTGGTTCAAAGCGATCGACAAAGCCGGTGTGGTTATCCCGGTCGCGCCACTGGCGTTGCAGCAATTACCGGCATGGATTGCGACCCGCATGAAGGCTGCCGGTCTCAAGCCGAGCGACGCCGCTATTGCGCTGATTGCTGCGCGGGTTGAGGGAAACATGTTGGCGGCTGATCAGGAGATT
>CALDUO010000199.1 GCA_937923745.1 uncultured Granulosicoccaceae bacterium | reverse complement strand
AGACGACGACGCTGCATGGGCTGAACGTCGTGAACTCGGGCTCGACGCACTGGTCGCCAGCGTCGTCAATGGCAAAGGCGCCATGCCAGCACGGGGCGGAGCTGCGAACATAACCGACGATGAAATTCGGGCCGCGGTCATTCACATGGCAGGCTTCGAAGCAGAGGAACCAGCCGAGGCTGCCACGCAAGAGAGCGCGGCCGCAGACACAGAAGAAGCGACTGCAGAGCAGACCGAAGAGCAGACCGAAGAGCAGACCGAAGAGGTCGCCGCAGAGTCGACTGAAGACGCAACAGACACAACCGGGGCCGCAGCGGCTACTGCTGTGGCAGCCGCCTCCGATATCATGATCACCGATCGTGTAAAGGGCGCGGTAGATGGCGTGTGTGCAGCCTGTCACATCGCCGGTATCGGTGGTGCTCCCAAATTCGGTGACACCGCGGCTTGGGAAGCGCGTGCAGAAGTAGGGCTTGAAGCACTGGCTGCCGTGGTTGCTGCGGGTAAGGGCGCGATGCCTGCGCGTGGTGGCAGTGACTTAACCGACGAAGAGCTGATTGCAGCTGTCGAATACATGATGAGCAAGTAAAGCACGCATGAGCCAGTTTCTTGAGTTCGTCGGTAATCACCCGCTGCTGATTGCCGCTTTTGCAGCGGTGGTCGGTATCCTCATTTACACCGAAGTGACGCGGCTGACGTCCGGTGTAAAAAACTTGACACCGTTCGCAGCGACACAGCTAATGAATGAAGTCGATGCTGTGTTCCTTGACGTGCGCGATGATGCTGAATTCAAAAAAGGCCACGTCATTGATGCCCGCAACATTCCGGTGGGCAGCATCGAAAAACGCATCCAGGAGCTCGACAAAATCAAAGAGAAGGATATCGTGGTGTATTGCGACAGCGGTATGCGCTCGCAGAAGGCAATAGGCAAACTCCGCAAAAACGGCTTCGAGAAGCTGCACCAGCTCGCAGGCGGACTGGTCGCTTGGGAAAAGGCGAGCTTACCTGTCGTTACCCGCTAGCACAGTCTGTGCTGCGGCCCCTTCACATTATTATCCTCACACACAAACACTATGACTGAAGAGAACACAGGCGGCGCTGCACAGGCAGCTGCGGGTAATGCCGAGCCGACCAACGAACGTGTCTTTCGTATCCAGCGCGTCTACCTCAAAGATGTATCGTTTGAATCGCCGCGCACACCATCAGTGTTCGTCAACAACGCCACGTGGAAACCCGAAGTCCAGGTACACCTCAACACCGACAAAGAAGTGCTCGACAACGACTTGTATGAGGTGACGCTGGTGCTGACTGTCACGGTAAAAAACGAGGGTGAAACAGCCTACCTCACCGAAGTAAAGCAGAGCGGTCTCTTTACGATCAAGGGACTGGATGACGCGTCACTGAACGGCATGCTCTACAGCTTTTGTCCCAACATCCTGTTTCCGTTTGGTCGGCAGGCCATTGCCGATATCGTGATGAGGGGCGGTTTTCCCCAACTGTTGCTCGACCCGGTTAATTTTGATGCGCTGTACGCGCAGCATGTAGAGTCGGCCCGTCAGAACGCACCCGCACCTGGTACTTCCCAGTAAAGCCGGGCGGTCACTCCAACGCGTTACTGCGCGTTGGCAAAGTCCAATTGCCGCCAGGCCTCATAAGCAACGATCGCCACGGAATTTGAGAGATTTAAACTTCGTGCGCCTGCCTGCATCGGTACTCTAATCAGCTGATAGTTGTCGCTGTCATTCAATACTGACGGAGGCAGTCCTCGGGTTTCAGGCCCAAAAATGAATGCATCGTTTTCCCGGTAAACCGGGGTCGTGTGATCCTTGTGTCCCTTGGTGGTGCAGGCATAGCGATGAGCGGTTGGATAGCGTTGGCGATGTTGGTCCAGAAATGCCGTAATATTGGGGTGTTTTTCTACCCTTGCCATGTCGCGATAATCGAGACCTGCTCGCCTCACGCTTTTCTCTGACAGGTCAAATCCGAGTGGCTCGATCAAATGCAGTCGGAACCCCGTGTTCGCTGTCAGCCGAATAATATTGCCGGTGTTGGGTGGTATTTCAGGTTCGAACAGCACGAGATCGATCATTAAAAAAGGACGTCCTTTGAGGGGTCAAAGCCAGAGAGTTGATCTGTTAAGTTGCCAGTTCTAATTTCAACCACTATGGTTAATCAAAGTCCTTGTGGTTTCAGGGCAGGCTCCGGTACTTATTGACAGGGCAGCGACAGGTGCTTAAGAACAGTTTCGACAAACCGTCTACATCGGTAAAACCAATGCATCCCGACTGGCTTGAGGCAGGTCCGTTTGATGCATCGAATAGTATGGTGCGGTTCTATGCTGGCGGTGGTCGCGGCGAGTTACTTGACTGTATTGTAAAACATCTTCATTCCAGTGAGGATCCTCTTTTTATTCGTGGAGAGCAGGGCAGTGGCAAGACGTTGCTCAGTTTGCTGCTCGGCCACAAGCTTAACCATCGTTTTCAGGTGGTGCATTGTCAACAAGCCGATCTGACACCTGCCAAACTCATACACCACTTATTTGCAGAACTCTGTCCGCTGGATGCCAATCGGTTGATGGCTAATCTTGCCGGTGAGCCAGCACCAGATCCGTTACCCCAGGCTATCACGTCACAGCAGCTTCGAACTTGTGTGCAAGAGCGGCATGCGAATGAGAAGCCGGTTGTCCTGGTGCTGGACAGCGATACCGTGCTTGATGAGGCGATGAATACCGTATTAAACCAGCTGTCGCAAATGACGCAGTCAGCCCAACCACTGATTCAGTCAGTGGTGTTTGAACCCTCCGCAGAAACACCCCATTGGTTACAGGATGATTTTGATCCTGTTCCCGGGCAACCGCAGTATGCGTTACGCCGACTCACGCTTAACGAAGTGCATGGTTTTCTGCAGCATCACATGTTGCTGTTTGATTATTCACAACAGCACCTGTTCACCAGAGAGATGGCCTGTTTCATTGCTGACAGATCGGGTGGCTTGGTGGGTGAGGTGAATACAATTGCCCGTGAAGCATGGATGCTCGCCGGAATACACAATGATGGCCCGGTTGCGATGAAACATCTGATTGCAGTCACGGGCGCCGCAAAACGCGACGCAGAACCTGTGTCACGCTTAAAACAAGGTGGTGCACTGTTGGGCCGTATTGTTCGCTCGGGCGGTTTTAGTCTTGCAATTTTTGTTATGAGCGTTGTAGTATTGCTGGGAGCATGGAGTTTGACCTCCTGATGTAACCGCTTTTCTTCAAGGATGAAGATAATGAAAAACACGCAAAAACCGCCCCGCCTCTTGGTTGGGTGCTCACGAGCATTAAAGCCTGCAAGTGTACCAACGGTCCTGTCACCGCGCTCGCTGCCCCGCCGCCAACTTGCCAACCAGTTTGCTGACAAGTTTGCTGACCTGTTTGCCAACCCGTTTGCTAGCCGGCTCGCCAGCCAGTTCGCCAGACTGTTTACTAGCTCATTCGCCAGACTTTTAACCAGACTGTTAACCGGCCTATTTACCGGTTTACTTGCCGGCTTGTTAACTCATCCGTCAACCCGTTCTTCAATCAACTACCTCAGTGCCAACCACGCCTCCTGTGTTTTACCCGTCTGTCACGGTTGGCAGTGCTACCGGCATTATATTGTGTCGTGTGCGGGTTATTGCTGGGCACGCTTGGTTCGCTCGTTATCCCATCTCAAAAACACTTGTGTAGATCGGCTCAGTCCAAAGCTGTCTTGCGAGCCTTTGGCATTTTTGGTCAATCTTGTGTGGATTATCCTGCCATCGGCATTGCTGGGTGGCTGTGCTGTGGATGCTTCAGTTGCGAAAGGCACAGTGAATCCAGCGAGCGCTCCACCCCTTTCTTTGACATCCCCACAGGCATTGGCGCAAGAAGAACACCAGTGGCTCAGTGAAGCCACTGGCGGCGGCGTTTTGGAGAGCGGAGTGATCAAAACCAACACGAGTGTCGGCGCGTTGCAACAGGCGGCTGCTATTTCGCCTGATGCACTTGTGGGTGCAGAACCGATCGAAGACGCAAGTGCACAACGTCTGTCTCTTCAGGCCACCGGGTTGTCTTTACATGCCCTGTTGTTTTCTTTGGCGGGTGACGCCGGATTGGAACTTGTGATGAATGACGTGCCGGACGTACCGGTCACACTGGCCGTGCAGAACGTCAGACTGTCATCGCTGCTGGAACAAATATCACGGCAAGCGCCCATTGTGTGGTCTATTGCGGATCAGCGATTGAGTATTCGCGCTGATGAACCTTACCGCGTCACGTACCCGATAGATTATTTAAATGTGTCGCGGCAGTCGCGCAGTAGTGTTGGTTTGGCAACACGGGTGGGTTCAATCAGCTTGAACATAGCAGGTGATACCGGGTCCGGTGACACTGACAACAGTTCACAAACGCTCATCGAAAACGAGTCGATCCATAATTTTTGGGACAGCTTGAGCACTGATCTGACGCAATTGTTACAGCCCTATGATGGTGATGCAGCAGCTTCCGTTGTGATCAATCGTGAAGCCGGGCTGGTGTCGGTGTGGGCAAAACAGCATGCACATCGGGAAATCAGTGATTATCTTTCCCTGCTCACACACAGTGCCAGTCGGCAGGTGTTGATCGAGGCGACCATTGTCGAGGTCACGCTGTCTGATCAGTTCCAGGCCGGAGTTGACTGGCAGGCATTGGGC
>CALDUO010000198.1 GCA_937923745.1 uncultured Granulosicoccaceae bacterium | reverse complement strand
ACTACCGTGCCACGTCCCGAGATCGAGAACACGTCTTCGATCGGCATCAGGAACGGCTGATCGATCGGACGCTCCGGCATCGGGATGTAATCATCCAGTGCCGCTACCAGCTTCGCTATCGCCGGACGGCCGATCTCACTTGTGTCGCCCTCTACTGCCTTGAGCGCCGAACCGGTGATGATCGGGGTGTCGTCGCCCGGGAACTCGTATGAGTCGAGCAGCTCACGCACTTCCATCTCCACCAGCTCCAGCAATTCCGCATCGTCGACCATGTCAGCCTTGTTCAGGAAGACCACGATGTACGGTACACCCACCTGACGCGCCAGCAGGATGTGCTCGCGGGTTTGTGGCATTGGACCGTCTGCAGCAGACACCACAAGGATCGCTCCGTCCATCTGCGCCGCACCCGTTATCATGTTCTTCACATAATCCGCGTGGCCGGGGCAATCGACGTGCGCGTAGTGACGCGCCTCTGATTCGTACTCGACGTGCGCGGTGGCGATCGTGATACCGCGCGCCTTCTCTTCCGGCGCGTTGTCGATCTGGTCGTAACCACGTGCCTCTCCGCCCATCAGCTCTGCCTGACATATTGTCAGTGCCGCTGTCAGCGTCGTCTTGCCATGGTCTACGTGGCCAATCGTGCCTACGTTGACATGGGGCTTGTTTCTTTCGAATTTTTCCTTGGACACGTCAGTTTTACCTCGTTCTCAATTCAGTCAATCTGGTTTATCTGCCCGTTTCGGGGCGCCTGTATCAGTTGTTGCCGCAGGCACTGATATGCCTTGTTTGAAACGGCCTGCTTTGTTACCACGCTATCGGTGTCTCTAAACGCTCTGACCCCACCTAACGGTGTAACAGAGCGTCGACGACTCTCGCTGGCGCTTCTTCGTATTTTTCAAATTCCATTGAGTACACCGCCCGTCCCTGCGTCGCTGATCTCAGGTCCGTTGAATAGCCGAACATTTCGGCCAACGGCACTTCCGCTTTAATTGCCTTGCCGGCAGGCAGTTCTTCCATACCTTGCACCACACCACGGCGACGGTTGAGGTCGCCCATGACATCTCCCATGTACTCTTCGGGAGTGACCACCTCTACGCGCATCATCGGCTCAAGAATCACAGGCTTTGCCTGCTCAAGCCCTGCGCGAAAACCCATTGACCCGGCGATGCGAAATGCCATCTCGTTAGAGTCGACTTCGTGGTAGGAGCCGTCGTACAGGGTGACCTTCACATCCACTACCGGGTAACCGCCCAGTATACCGTTCGCCAGCTGCTCCTGCACGCCTTTATCGACAGCGGGTATAAACTCTGCCGGCACCGTTCCGCCAGCTATCTCACTGACAAACTCATAACCAATGCCTCGCGGCAGGGGCTCAAGTCGCAGCCAAACATGCCCATACTGGCCGGTACCACCCGTTTGGCGTACAAATTTGCCTTCAGCTTCTGCTGATTGCCGTATTGTCTCGCGCCAAGAGACCTGCGGATTACCGACGTTGGCTTCGACACCAAACTCGCGCTTCATTCGATCAACAATGATCTCGAGATGCAGCTCCCCCATCCCGCTGATAATTGTCTGACCGGATTCAGCATCGGTGTTGACCGTAAAACTCGGATCTTCTCGGGCCAAACGCGACAGCGCTTGCGCCATCTTGTCTTGATCTGCAAGCGTCCTCGGCTCCACCGCAACCGAAATAACGGGATCCGGGAAATCCATTTTTTCAAGAATAATCGGTGACTTCTGCGCGGTCAGCGTATCGCCGGTCATCACCTCTTTCAAACCAACCAAGGCCGCGATATCACCAGCCCTGACTTCTTTTACTTCTTCACGGTTGTTCGCATGCATTTGCAGCAAACGCCCCACCCGCTCTCGCTTTTGACGAATGGGATTAAACACCATATCGCCAGATTTCAGCACCCCGGAATACACACGGAAAAATGCCAGCGAACCCACAAACGAATCATTGGCGATTTTAAAAACCAACCCGGCTAGCGGCTCGTCGTCACTGGCAGCACGTGTCTCTGGCTCACCGTCTGCAGACTCTCCCTCTACCGGTGGCACTTCACTCGGTGACGGAAGGTAGTCTACGATAGCGTCCAGCAACGGCTGCACGCCTCTATTCTTGAAGGCCGAACCGCACAGAACCGGCACAATTTCACCAGCGATTGTCCGACCGCGAAGCCCCTGCAGGATCTGCTCGGCAGACAACTCTCCATCGGCAAGGTAGACGTCCATGAGCTCTTCTGAGGATTCCGCAGCCGTCTCGACAAGCTCTTCGCGCATCTGCTGCGCGCCATCGGCAAGCTCAGCAGGTACATCCGTCTCATGAAACTTGACGCCCTGGCTGGCGTCGTCCCAGTAGATCGCTTTTTGTCGAATGAGGTCAACCACCCCTTCGAAATTCTCTTCCGCACCGATGGGAAGCTGTACCGCAATAGCGTTAGCGCCCAACCGCTCTTTGATTTGGCCGACGACACGCTCAAAATCCGCGCCGGTGCGATCCATTTTGTTTACAAACGCCACACGGGGCACGTTATAACGATTGGCCTGTCGCCAGACGGTCTCAGACTGCGGCTCTACACCACCGACCGCACAAAACACCGCGACAGCACCATCCAACACCCGTAACGATCGCTCTACCTCGATAGTGAAATCGACGTGACCGGGCGTATCGATAATGTTAATACGGTGCTGCTTGGCTGCGCCATCCATGCCCTGCCAGAAGCAGGTCGTTGCAGCCGATGTGATCGTGATCCCTCGCTCTTGCTCCTGCGCCATCCAATCCATGGTGGCCGCACCATCGTGCACTTCACCCAATTTGTGCGACACGCCGGTGTAAAACAGTATCCGTTCTGTTGTGGTCGTTTTTCCCGCATCGATGTGAGCCATGATGCCCACGTTTCGATACAGCCCCAGTGGAGTTGATCTAGCCACGCGTTTTTATTGGACCGTTAACTGAGAAAAGCGAAAGAGACAGAGCGATTATCACTGAGATTGTCACCGGGCAAGGGTTGACGCAGCCAAAGCGGACACACCCACACACTCTGCCCAACGACAGGTGACCAACCACCTACCAGCGGTAGTGAGAGAACGCCTTGTTGGCTTCAGCCATTCGGTGAACATCGTCACGCTTCTTTACCGCCGAGCCACGCTTCTCTGCAGCGTCACCCAGTTCACCGGCAAGCTTGAGCATCATCGACTTTTCACCACGCTTTCGAGCAGCATCGATCACCCAACGCATAGCCAGCGCGTTTCGGCGCGCAGGCCGCACTTCGACCGGCACTTGATACGTTGCACCGCCCACACGGCGAGATTTTACCTCGACCGCCGGACTGACGTTTTCGAGTGCATTTTCCAGTGTCTCAAGAGGCTCGGCTGCACCCTTTTCTTTCAGTACATCCAACGCACCGTAAATAACACGCTCGGCAACCGCCTTTTTACCGTCCAGCATCAAGATATTGATGAATTTGGCCAGCTTAACGCTTCCGTACTTAGGGTCGGGCAGGATCTCCCGTTTGGGTGCTTCGCTTCTACGTGACATGTATATGCTCTTGTTCGTTCTGCGTCCGATAAAGTGCGGAACGCGTGCTGTTAACGGTGTGTTGGACGACTATAACGCCGACCAATTGGTTCTTTGTTTGTCGCCACTCGACACAGGCATCAAAGGAATGCCAATATCAAATAGCCCACTGACTGGTGCCAAGCCGCACTGCCTGCCGACTGGCTTAGCCCTATTATGACTTGGGGCGTTTTGCGCCGTATTTGGATCGGCCTTGTCGTCGGGATTCAACGCCCTGTGTATCCAGGCTTCCACGAACCGTGTGGTATCGAACACCCGGTAAATCCTTAACACGACCACCGCGAATCAGCACAACAGAGTGCTCTTGCAGATTGTGGCCTTCACCGCCGATATACGACGTGACTTCAAATCCGTTGGTCAGACGTACACGGGCCACCTTACGCATTGCCGAATTCGGCTTTTTGGGTGTGGTTGTGTATACACGGGTACACACACCTCGCCGCTGCGGACACGCCTGCAATGCAGGTACGTTTGATTTTGACGCCTTACGACGGCGCGGATTCCGAACCAATTGATTGATTGTTGCCATTAAATTCTCTATATAAGATTGACAGTACGTGCCAAATTTACTGTGTTATGCCGTCGTTGATGCCAGGTTGGCTTCCACGTTTTAACCACCCTTTTTAACCAGCCGCTTGACCTGCGTTCTGCCTGCCCTCTTTGCCCGTCTCTTTGTGGTTCATTTCTGCAACCCGACCTGTGGCCCTACTCGGTGACCCGACTCTATGGCCCAACTCTGTGACCCAGCTCTGTGGCCCAACTCTGCGACCAAGGGCGGTCTGCGCCTCTTTCCAGACACAGAACTTTGCTTACATCGGCGACGCCTTGCCGCCAAAGCATTGATTGGCCCTCAAGGTACTCTTCGCCGTCGACGCATCACCCTCGAAGGATGACCCTCAAAGCATCTTTAAGAACAGAGGGCTTAGCCTTAAATCTTGTCGATTTTCGGACGACTGCCGCCAAACACACACCGGCGGCGGGCTAGAGCACATGCTCTTATTGCCTCTTGTCACGCTTTGGTCACGCTTTGGTCACACTTTGGCCACACTATGGTCAGACTGCGGGCACGACCGGGGGTATGTATCTAACTTTTGCGGTGGCATAACGGAAGACAGGCCGCAATACGGCCTGTCTTCTGAGTCGCGCAATTCTAGTAGCGCAGCGCGTTTATGTCAACCCCCGATACGGCACTGCCCCCATGGCTATCGCCAACGGTGATCAGGGTCTACGCCCTGCTCCTACATCGAATACTGGCCAATATAATGGATACCGGAGGCCACTGCCTGGGTCACCTGACGGCGACCCATTTGTCGTTACTCTGGTGGCGTAACCTGGCTGCAGTCTGTCTGGCTAGAGCTACTCTGGCTTTGGCTCTTCCGGTGCATCAGAAGGTGCGTCAGACGATACAGACCTTAACGCATCCGCCAACGACTCTGTCAACGCATCCGTCTCCAGAGACCCGGTTTCAAAGGCTGGCTCTCCGGTCGCACTGGCATCGATATCAAGACCGGCCAATGCCGCCTCTTGCTCGATAACCTGCTCGAACTGCTCGTTGAGTTCGGTCGGTGTACGCTTTTTACGACGCTCATTGTGAAATGCCAGCCCAGTACCTGCCGGAATCAAACGACCGACGATAACATTCTCTTTCAAACCACGCAGTTCATCACGCGCGCCTCGAACAGCGGCGTCAGTCAGCACTCGGGTGGTTTCCTGGAAAGAGGCCGCCGAAATAAACGACTCGGTGACCAAAGATGCCTTGGTAATACCCAGTAACAGGTTTTCATACTCAGCAGGTTCGCTATCCGGATTCTGCTCCAGCATTGTTTCATTGATTTCCTTGACCTTGTAGTAGTCAACCTGTTCACCACGCAGCAGTCTGGTATCGCCAGCGTTGGAAATCTCAACCTTACGCAGCATCTGTCGAATAATGACTTCGATGTGCTTGTCGTTGATTTTTACACCTTGCAACCGATAGACGTCCTGAATTTCCTGAACCAAGTATGCAGACAGTGTTTCGATACCACGAAGTCGCAAAATATCCTGTGGGTTGGGTTCGCCGTCAGCGATCATCTCGCCACGTTCAACCGTTTCCCCTTCGAATACATTAATGTGACGCCACTTCGGAATCAGCTCTTCATAGTGTTCGCTGTTTGGTCCGGTAATGATCAGACGCTGTTTGCCTTTGGTCTCTTTACCGAAACTAACGGTACCTGTCGCTTCGGCCAGAATGGCGGGCTCTTTTGGCTTACGCGCTTCAAAGAGATCGGCAACACGCGGCAGACCACCGGTGATATCACGGGTTTTTGAAGATTCCTGAGGTATTCTCGCGACGACGTCACCGATATCGACCTTGTCACCATCTTGCATGTTGATGATGGCACCCGGTGGCAAGAAGTAGTGAGCGGGAATTTCAGTTCCGGCGTAGCAGAGATCTTTGCCGTTCTTATCGACCAGTTTCACCATGGGGCGAAGATCTTTGTTCGCACCACCACGTTGCTTGTGGTCGATGATAACGATGTCGGTCAGACCCGTGATTTCATCGGTTTCAGCATTGACGGTAACACCTTCTACGAAATCGGAGAATTTCGCGAAACCCGCCACCTCGGTAATGACCGGGTGTGTATGCGGATCCCAAGTTGCCACAGTGGCACCGGCAGTGACCTTACCGCCATCAGCAACAGCCAGCATAGAACCGTAAGGAATCTTATAGCGTTCCTTCTCTCGACCGAATTCGTCGATGATACCGATTTCAGCAGAGCGCGAGACCGCAAGAATATTCTTGTTCTTGTTCTTGATGTGTTTGACGTTGTGGAATCTGACGTTACCGGTGTTCTTGACTTCAACACTGCTCGCTGCAGCAGATCGACTGGCTGCACCACCGATGTGGAAGGTACGCATGGTTAGCTGCGTGCCCGGCTCGCCGATTGACTGCGCCGCCATGACACCAACCGCTTCACCCATGTTGATGATGTGGCCACGTGCGAGGTCACGCCCGTAACACGATGCGCATACCCCATAAGCGGCTTCACAGGTAATCGCAGAACGCACCAAAATTTCGTCGACACTGTTGGCTTCGAGCAGATCTACCCGCGCCTCATCGAGCAGTTCGCCGGCATCGAGAATAACCTCCTCGGTACCCGGCTTCATCACCGGTGCTGCAGTAGTACGACCAAGCACCCGCTCTCTCAGTGGCTCAACAACATCACCGCCTTCGATGATAGGTTTCATGGTCAGACCAGCTTCGGTGCCGCAGTCGGTCTCGACCACCACCATATCCTGAGCAACATCAACCAAACGCCGCGTCAGATAACCGGAGTTTGCAGTTTTCAGTGCGGTATCGGCCAGACCCTTTCGGGCTCCGTGTGTGGAGATGAAGTACTGCAGAACGTTCAGACCTTCACGGAAGTTAGCGGTTATCGGTGTTTCGATGATAGAACCGTCAGGTTTTGCCATCAGGCCTCGCATACCGGCAAGCTGTCGTATTTGTGCAGCAGAACCACGAGCACCGGAATCAGCCATCATAAAGATAGAGTTAAACGATTCCTGCGTCACTGTTTTGCCTTCGGCATCTGTCACGCTCTCGGTACCGAGTTTGCCCATCATCGACTTGGCCACCTGGTCATTGGCTGCCGACCAGATATCGATAACCTTGTTATAGCGCTCGCCGTGGGTTACAAGACCGGAACTGTACTGGTTTTGAATTTCTTTGACTTCATTTTCGGCATCTCCGATGATGGTGCCCTTGTCATCCGGAACCACCATGTCTTCGACACCTATCGACACACCGGCCAATGTTGCATACCGGAATCCGGTGTACATCAATTGGTCAGCAAAAACCACCGACTCTTTCAGACCCAGCTGTCGATAGCAGGTGTTAATCAGACGCGAGATATTTTTCTTGGTCAGGTTGCAGTCGACGTTGTCGAATGACATGCCCTTCGGCAAAATTTCTGACACGATGGCGCGCCCGACAGTCGTCTCGACACGCATCGGCACATTTTGCCATTCGCCATTATCGTCCTGATGA
>CALDUO010000197.1 GCA_937923745.1 uncultured Granulosicoccaceae bacterium | reverse complement strand
CCTGCTGGCAGCTTGCGCCGCACCTGTGGTTGACAGCGAATTTGAGTCGTTGGTCAACAATCAGGACAGCATCGCCGAGCAAACCAATAAACGCTCCCGTGCGCTGGTGCAGCAACTGGAGACCAATGGCCTGTTTCTCGAAGACCCCGAAATCAATGACGTGTTGCAGTCGGTCATGCTGCGCCTTTTTCCAGATACCTATGCCGACTACACCATCAAAGTAACGCGCGAGCAGGGCGAAAACGCATTCGCCTTGCCTCAGGGTGTGGTGGTTATGCACCTTGGGTTGTTGGGCGCACTGGAGAACGAGTCGCAATTGGCCTTCGTGCTCGCGCACGAAATTGGTCACATTGCAGAAAATCACGGCTACGCCAGCGCCAAGCGACGACAGGAATCACGAATGACGGCGCACGTGGCTGATCTGCTGACGTTTGGCACCGGTATCAGTTACGGACATTACGCCGACAAGGTCAATGGTGCGTCACAGCTACAAGAGCGTGATGCCGATAATTTCTCGGCCAGAACCCTGAAACAGGCACGTTATGATCTCAAGGATGCCGCCGGTTTCTTTGATGTGCTGCAGCGATACTCCGATGCGTGGTACAGCGTATCCAAAAATCGAAAAACCGCGCAATCGCGCTCAACACGCGTCAGTACCCATCCCAGTTACACGGCGCGATACGACAACCTCGTCAATCGTGCCGATAAGACGCCAGCGGATGTATCGCCCGATGACATGAGTGTGAAGGACTACAACGATTTTCGAATTGCGATGTTGCTTGCAGGCATTCGGGAAAACCTGAATGACTTTGAGTATCTCTCGGCCATTGTCCAAATTGACGCACTGTCAGATCTTGGCCTGGACACAGATGATGCAGGGTGTCTCTTCGGTGATGCAGTGGCGGGTATGGCCGCACTCGATGCCGATGAGTTTGTAGGGATGGTCGAGGGACGGTATGCGGGTCCTGGCTATGTCGGTGATGCGAACCAGCGTTTGCTGTCCCGGGCAGCGAAAGCCTACGACGAGACGCTGTCGAGTTATCCTGGCAGTACGTGTGCACTGCGGGGCAAGGGTCTGACGAGCGCAAAGCTGGGCGACTCCGAGCAGGCTACCCCGGCGTTACAACAATACCTGAATCGCTCTGATGCGCCCGCTGATGCACGGTATATCCGGTACTGGATTGGACGTTGCGCACAGAGCAAAAGCTGTGAACGGAGTACATCATGAGACCCGGTACACTCAATCGGTCGATGTTGCGCCGTCTCCTGCTGCCGCTGGTCCTGGCGTCGTTGGTCGGTTGTGCATCGACTAACCCGAACACATCAACCATTCATTATCTCACCGGTCACGACGATGCTTATCTGTCGCATGTCACCACGGTCGCAGTGCTGGAGCCGGTGGTTGAAATGGTGCTGCATGATCTGTCACGCGATTCGTTGTTATTGATCGATGAACAGCAACGAATGAGCGCGGCAATGACACGCAGTGCCCGTCTCGGTGTAGAGCGAGCGGGTCTAACGTTGGCAGAACCCGGTAACGTGATACCTGCATCCGCGTCGAGGTTTGCGACACGTCGTCTTATTGCCAACACCATGACGCAGCTTCGTTCCGACAGCGAAAATGAAGGTGCTATCGGCGCTTATGTGAATGAAGTTGCGGCCCCGCTCGAAGCCGACGCTGTGCTGGTAAGTCGTTATCGGGGATGGCGGAAATCGGCGGGACAGCAGCGAAAGGACCAAACCTCCGCAGCCTTGCTCGGTACCATTACGTTGGGTGTCAGAACCGCAAACACCGAGCCTGATTCAGGTTATCTGGAGATGGCGCTGATTGACGGCCATAGCGGTGAGATATTGTGGACTGCGATTGCCAGTGGCAAACAGGATGATGCCGATGCGCTCATCACCCTGTTGTTGGCGCGCCTGTAGTCTCGGGTTATTTCTGATAGGCGCGGATGTAGTCGATAGTCATTTTAGCGGGCAGTGGCGTTGAGCCATCGGGGTCGCCTGCCCACCATCCACCGGCTGCGAGATTAACCAGCAGGTACATCTCTTCCCATGACACATTGCCGTTCTGGTAGCGGTTTCTCTCGACGCCGTCGACGTACCAGATAATCAGGCCAGGCTCCCATTTGACGCCATACGTATGAAAGTCGTTGGCGAAGTCGGTGCCACGCACCTCGTAGGATGGCGTTGATTTCAGGTTATAGCCTTCGTAGTGGTGGTACGTGTTGTAGATGACGTTGGTGTCCTGCCCAAGCATTTCAACAACATCAATCTCCGGACGACGGTCGTTGTCATGTTGGTGTAGCAACCAGAACGCAGGCCAGAGTCCACGGCCACGGGGCAGTTTAGCTCGCATCTCCACATAGCCATACCGCATTCTGAATTTGTTGTAGGTGTTGAGCATACCCGACAGGTACGGCTGCCAGCGTGCGCTGCCAAGTAACCAATCGGGCGTTTTGATCAAATTGATGGTTAGGTTTTCGCCATCGAGTTCAAACGGCGAATGTCCAAAATCGGGGTTGTTGAGGTGATCAACGTAGTATTGCTTTTCATTGTTGATAATCCAGTCTGGTCCCCACCGGTAACGACTGTTCCACTTGCTGGTATCAATGGATGACCCTCTGAATTCATCGGAGAAGATCAGGCGATAACCTGCGTAGGGTGTGTTGTCGTTGGTATTGTTGCTGGCGTTGTTGTTGGTGTTGTCGTTGCTGGCTTGAGGTTGTGCTGCGCGACTATCGTTACTCGCCGATGTATTGACCGTGACGGTTGCTGATGCGGGTGAGAAACGGACGTTGTTATCAATGGCGACCACATGGAAGCGGTAGTCGGTACCCCATTCGATCCAGGGTGTGGTGTAGCTGGTGCCCTTGACCGTAGTGATGTAGGCGCCGTTTTGATACACGTTGTAGCCGGTAATGTTACCAGCCGGCTTGCGCCACTCGATCAATGCGCTGTTGCCGTTAAGCGCCCGACCGGTTACACCCTCCGGTGCTGATGGTGCGGCGTTTGAGCCGGGTGCCGGCGGCGCTGCGGTCTGTGATGCTGACTGGTTGTTGTTCCCACGGGTATTTGCAACGATCTCGGCAGACTGCTGCGAAAAATTACGCGCATCATCGAACGCGACAATCGAGTAACGGTAGGTTGAATCTGATTGCACAGCGGTATCGATATACCAGGTGTCTTGTACCGTATCGAAGTACTGACCGTTACGGTACACGTTGTAGCCAGCCACGCGCTGATTATCCCACGGCTTGTTCCAGGTCACGCGGACGCGTTGGTCGCCATTGTCGCCGATGGTATTCGCCGAGAGTCCATTTACGATAGATGGACTTTGGGTGTCTGCCAGTGCGTTTTGCATGGCCAGAGTATGACTCGCCAAAACCAGCACGAGGCTGGTGACCCGTAGCCATAACAGCGCAGCATGGCTGCGGGGGAGTTTGCCATTGGCGCGTTTTTCAGGCGTATTTACAACGTTACGGCCCACAATTGTTCGGTGAAGCATAGTGTCGGTGTCCGGGCGTTGAGCCTGGTTAGTGCGCAAAAGATGTTTCCACTCCGATACGGACGAGTGGGCATTCAGTTCACAATCTGTTACAAATCAGACTGATGGTTATGTTTTAGTTGGTTTGGGACAGGATGCAAGGGCCACACGACAGGCTTGCTGTGTGGCAATTGAACGGTCGTTATATGGTCATTGGAGTTCCTTGGCCTGGTCTCGCAACGCAAATTTCTGAATCTTGCCTGTCGAGGTTTTGGGGAGCGGACCAAATATAACAGTTTTAGGCACTTTAAACCTGGCCATCGCCTCCCGACAAAATCCAATAACGTCTTCCGGTGTTGCTGTCATGCCGTCTCTCAGCGTGATAAACGCACAGGGAGTTTCTCCCCATTTTTCGTCAGGTTTTGCAACCACCGCGGCTTCAAGTGTGGCCGGAAACCGATACAGGATTTCTTCAATCTCGAGGGTGGACACATTTTCGCCACCGGTGATGATGATGTCTTTGGCGCGGTCTTTTACTTCGATGTAACCATCGGGGTGCAGCACACCAAGATCGCCGGTGTGATACCACCCGCCTTTAAAGGCCTCGGTGGTCGCATCGGGGTTTTTCAGGTAACCCTTCATCACCGTGTTGCCACGAATCATTAGCTCGCCAATGGTGGTGCCGTCACGCGGCACTTCGGTCATGGTGTCTGAGTGCATCACAGTGGCACCCTCGAGTGTTACATAGTGAACGCCTTGTCTGGCCATGCGGGCTGAGCGATCTTGTAACGGCAGTGATGACCAGTCGTCCTGAGGCAAACAGACGGTTGCCGGACCGTAGGTTTCTGTCAGGCCATAGAGATGGGTGACGTTAAACCCAATGGCTTCCATGGCTTCGATGACGGCAGATGGCGGCGCTGCGCCTCCGGTGGCGATTTCGATGCGATTGGATGCACGCGTCTGGAGCTCCGCAGGCGCATTGGCCAACATGTTTAATACGATCGGTGCACCGCACATATGGGTTACATCGTGTTCTTTGATCAGTTTAAAAACCAGCGCCGGATCGACTTTACGCAAGCAAACGTGGGTTGCCATCGCGGCTGTAACGCCCCAGGTGAAGGTCCAGCCGTCACAGTGGAACATGGGTAGTGTCCATAAGTATCTCGACTGGAGATTCAATCCCATGGTGGTCATGTTGCCAATGGCATTCAGATAGGCACCACGATGATGGTAAACACAACCTTTCGGATTCCCGGTGGTACCGGAGGTGTATAACAGCGACAGCGACTGCCACTCGTTGTCGACACACTCGGGGGCTTCGGTCTCGTTGCCCTCGTTGAGTAATGACTCGTAGTCGATCGACCCGAGCATCTCGCCAGTGGTGCATTCGGGGTCGTCAATGTCGACCACCAGAATGTCCCGGCCGATTTTCTCGAGAGCGGACTTGATCACCGGTGAAAACTCGCGATCGGTTAGCAGTACGGAGGCTTCACCGTGGTTCAGGATAAACGCGATAGTGTCAGCATCGAGTCTGACGTTGAGCGAATTGAGCACCGCGCCAATCAATGGCACGCCATTGTGTGCCTCGAGCATTTCTGGCGTGTTCGCACCCATGATGGCAACACAATCACCGGGTTTGACACCGCGTTTGACCAGCGCATCTGCGAGTTTTCGGCTTCGTGTCCAGAATTCGCGGTACGTATACCGACGTGCGCCATGCACGATAGCAAGACCATCGGGCCTGACAGCTGCCGCACGTTTCAAAAAACTGACCGGTGACAACGGCTCAAAATTGGCTGGTGCCTGCTCGAGATTCTGCGCAAAAATGGACACGTGTTTTAACCCTGGTTGACGTCAACGACAACACGACCCTTTACTTGGCCTTTCAGGATGTCGCTGCCCAGTTTGGGCACGTCGGCTAGCGTGGTCAGGCTGGTGATGTCATCAAGACGGGCCGTGTCGATATCCTTGGCAATACGATTCCAGGCTCTGATGCGTTTTTCGCGAGGACACATCACCGAGTCGATACCCAACAGGCTGACACCGCGAAGCAGAAACGGGATGACTGTGGTGTCGAGATTGCTGCCACCGGCCAAACCGATGGCGGCTACCGAACCGCCGTATTTGATTTGCGTCAACACCGATGCCAGTGACGCGCCGCCAACAGCATCGATGGCACCTGCCCAACGTTCTTTATTCAGCGGCTTGCCGTTGGGCTCTGCAAGTTCGTCGCGTGGAATGATTTCACTGACCCCGAGTGATTTCAGGTACTCGGCAGTTTCAGGTCTGCCGCTTGAGCCATGCACCTCAAATCCTGCCTTGCTCAGCAGTGCACAGGCAACCGACCCCACCCCGCCGGCGGCACCCATAACCAGTATGGGGCCAGAGTCAGGGGTGATGCCTTGATCCTCGAGTGCCATGATGCCCAGCATTGAGGTCAGACCCGCTGTACCAATCGCCATGGTTTGTTGTGGAGTCAGCCCGTCGGGTACCGGGACCAGCCAATCTGCATCGACGCGTGCTTTCTGGGAGTAACCGCCCCAATGCATTTCACCGACACGCCACCCGGTCAGGATCATGGCATCGCCGACACTCACTGCGTCTGTCTCCGTGGACTCGACGGTGCCGACGAAGTCGATACCGGGCACGTGCGGATACTGGCGAACAAGACCGCCCAGTCCGTTGACCACCAGACCATCTTTGTAATTGAGTGTCGAGTATTGCACGGCCATCGTCACGTTGCCCTCGGGCAACTGATCTTCCGATAGGCTTGTTATCGAATGGCTGACCTGACCTTCAGCGTTCTTTTCCAGTAAAAGTGCGTGAAACATTTTAAATGTGCTCGAAAATGGGTCAATATACCGACGATGTTATACGATTAGACAGCAACGTTAAACCGCAATGACGCTGGCATGAGGGTCTTTTTACAATGAAGTGGGATGATAACGGGACCGCATCTGCCATCCCGCCTCGTACCGGGTCGTTACTGCATCTGTTGCAGGCAAACAGGTTGCTTTTCGGTGAGTCACCATACGCTCTGCAAACAGCGCCGTCGGCATGGCCGAGAGTAGTGATACGCCGGGCAGCACCGCCCAGGTGAAAACGACCGGAGTGACAGAGGCCGTTGTGCCAGCGGATGGAGTAAACGGGGGCGAAGCAACTGGTGATCAAGTAACTGGTGGTGAGGTAACTGGCGGTGAAGTAACTGGTGGTGAAATAACTGGCGGCTCCAAACCGCCATCGGTGGCGGGGCGCTCCTGTCCGGTAGATTACCGCTACAACCCTGCGGACATCGCTGCGACACCGGCCAAAGCTGCCAACGTGCTGTACGTGATTGGCGGTTTGTACGGTAATTCAGAAGCACTTAAAACCGTGTTGTCCCTACTGCGCTTTGAGCGGGAACCCGTGACACTGTGTTTTAACGGCGACTTTAACTGGTTTAACGTTGCTTCTGATCGTTTTCGTCAGATCAATACGACCGTGCAGCAGTACGACGCCATTCGCGGTAATGTCGAAACCGGTTTGGCAGAGCGTGGGACGCTAACCGATTGTGGTTGCGCCTACCCTGATTTTGTCGATGATGCTGTGGTGTCTCGCTCCAACCAAATTATCGGTGCACTGCATCAAACGGCCTTGCAGCACAGTGATCTGCAGGATTGGATGAGAGGGCTGCCGCGTTATCGTCGTTATGAAGTGGCCGGGCATTCTGTTGCGATCGTCCATGGTGATCCTGAGGCGCTGGCTGGTTGGGGGCTGTGTCAGGAAACGCTGGATGAGCCAGAGAGTCGGGAGTCCATTGCACGGTGGCTGGCTGGCACCAATGCGTCAGTAATAGCCTGCACGCATACGTGTTTGCCATTTCTCTACTGTGCGCAGTCTGGCGCAGTCATCAATAACGGGGCTTCCGGTATGCCCAACTTTCGCAACAGTTTATCAGGCTTGCTCAGCCGTATCTCGCACAGTCCACCGCCGCAACAGCTGCAGGCTATTTATGGTGCCCGTCACGATGAGCTGTACATAGATGCCATACCGATACCTTACGCGCATGCTGCGTGGATCAGTGAATTCAACGAACAATGGGCAGCAGACTCGCCAGCGCATTTGTCTTATTTCGATCGTCTGATGGGCGCAATAGACTATACAACGACACACGCTGTACGTTGGCTGAGTACCGATGCGAAAAGCGGTAGACACCTGCGACCGTAACAGTTTCTGTCCCGGTTAATGCCTGGCAGCGGCAATTGCATCAGGGTCTACAAGTGCAAACGACTGCAAAAACATAAACACAGGGAACATCTCTGGAGGTAGTGTGGTAAATATCAAAACAAGCACCGCTGAGCCAATTGCCACGATTGCAATATTGTTTGATCGTTACACCGTCTATCAGCGCCGCTATGCGCAATCGATGGCCGAGCGACTAAAGGCGCATGGGTACGGCGCATTGTTTATTGTCGGGCGTGAACTTATGCCTGAAACAGGTCGTTGGGAAATGCCCTACGGGGCCGGCAATGCGATCTATGATGTTATCGCATCATCCAATGTGACCGGTTATATCCTTCTGTCCGGTTCTGTCGGCCATAACCTCAACATTGATCAAATCGACGATTTTGTCCGACAGTACACTCACAAGCCAACGGTCAGTATCGGCGTCACTGTGCCGTCGGTTGATAGTATTACTTCCGATAACCAACATGGCATGTGTGCGTTAATGGAACATTTGGTTAAAGATGCGAAGAACAAAAATTTCGCGTTTATCGGTGGGTTCAGGCACAACGAGGACTCTGTCGCACGTGAAGAGATATTTCGCGACGTATTAACAAAGAACCGGTTGTCGGTTGACGAGTCCAAAATTGTCTATGCAAATTTTGATACGGTGGAGGCGTATGGTGAGGCCTCAGCCATGCTAAAACGAGAGCGCTATGTCGATGCGATTGTCTGCGCTAACGACTACATGGCATACGCCACTATTAAAGCTGCCAACGATCTTGGATTGTCTGTCCCTGATGATGTTGTTGTGACCGGATTCGATGACACGATCACCAGCAAAATATCCTCACCACCCATAACTACCATTACACAGCCATTTGAGCAGCAAGGGTTCGACGCAGCGGAGCGTCTACTGTGCCGTGTCAATGGTGCTGAGTTACCTGCCGAACTGCTTGACGATAAGCGTTATGAAGGTCGGCTGGTGATCCGTTCGTCATCATGCAGAGAAGTGCAGCGTGCTGAAGAGACAGTTCATCGCGATGATGCAATATTTGAGCAAGAGCTCAATGCACTAAAAGCAATTGTCCGTCGCGTCATGGGGCGCGTTGTTATTTCGGATGACATCGACGCTGATACGCTGCTTGTGGATATGGAAGCCACCTTGCGGCACGCATCCAGACAGTTTCCTGACCGAATCCAAACGATTCTGGAAGCCAGGGCTTTCGATGAGACTGAGCTGGGATTGTGTCGTGTCTTGCAAGGCTGTCTCGTTCGGTCAGTGGTCGAGAACTTTTCTGCATTGGTGTCAGTGGCTGCTATGGCGCACATGGTTGAAGCCATTTCATTGCTGAACGAACGTGTGTGGTCAATACACAACAGCAGTGTCTTTGAGACAGCACGGGCGAATGAGTTTCAGGCGCATATACAGATCTTGATGGGGTTTAGTAAAGATCACGCTACGGTGCTGGATAAGCTTGATGATTTTCTGAAAACCACAGGATTTACGCGAGCTTTTGTTGTATTGCACGATGATCCCAGCGAGCAGCTTATGGGTCAAGTGCGGCTGCGTTATAACCTGAACACCGGTGTTGTCGAGGATAAACAGTATTTTGATATCAGCGATCTGTTACCTGGATACTTACAGAGTGAGCTGGCAGCAGGGCAATTACTGATACATCCGCTGTTTGTAGATCAACAGCACTTTGGTTTGTTGATTGTAGAGGCACCTATGCACGGATATATCGATATCGAGTATTTGTCGCATGCGGTGAGCAGTGCGTTGCGTAACTGTTACCAGATTGAATCACTGCGTCAGCGTTCGTCTGATTTGGTGGCAGCTTACGCGTCGCTGTCGCGCACAGCCAATTATGATGAGCTGACCGGGCTTGCCAACCGGTCGCTGTTTAAACAGACGCTACAGGAAGCCTTTCAATTTTCTGATGCGACCCAAAACCCCATGGGCATTTTGTTTTTTGACCTTGACGGATTCAAGACCATCAACGACTCACTAGGCCATTCAGGTGGTGATCAACTGCTTGAAGTCATCGCCGCGAGGCTCAGGCGACTTTTTAGAGAGCCGAGCAAGGTCGCTCGCTTGGGGGGTGACGAATTTGCGGTCATTATCAACGAAAAAGAAGACTACGAAGCCGTTGATGCACTTGCCGAACGCATGATGGACGTTATCAGCGAACCCTGTTGGTTGGGAACACGACATTACAGTGTGTCGGCCAGCGTTGGTTGGGCGACCTATCCCGAGCATGGTGGTGACATTGATACGTTGGTGAAACATGCGGACATTGCTATGTATCGCGCCAAAGACCTCGGTAAAAACAGGCTTGTCAGTTTCACGCCCCAGATGCTGGTCGACACGATGGATGAATTGCTGCTTGATCAGGAAATGCGTAAGGGGCTTGAGCAGAACGAATTCTATATGGTGTATCAACCCCGTTATGAGTTGAAGAGCAATCGGCTTGTAGGCTTTGAAGCGCTCATGCGGTGGGCGCCTGTTGATGACCGTGTCTCATCCATAACGAACGCCACCCGGCCCGATCGATTTATAACGTTGGCAGAAAAGACAGGTTTTATTGATAAGTTGGATACCTTTGCGATGGAGACGTCCAGTCTGCAATCGAAAGAATGGGAAGAATTTGGGCATCAGGTTATTGTGGCTATTAACTTATCGGCAGTGCAACTTGCACGCGAAGACATTGCTCGTGATCTCGTCTCGATCGTACATGATATAGGCGCTAACCCTCGCCTGTTAGAGCTCGAAGTGACGGAGAGCGCTGCGATGAATAACGTAGAACAGACGATTGTGTGTCTCAATGAGCTGCGTGCTGCCGGTGTGCATTTGTCTATTGATGATTTTGGCACCGGGTATTCTTCGATGAATTACCTGAAGCAGTTGCCTGTTGATAACCTCAAGATCGATCGCTCGTTTGTACAGGGTATCGACACTGCTGGTGCAACAGATACTGCGGACATTGCGATTGTGTCTGCAATTGTCGCCTTGGGGAAAAGTATGGGGTTTAATGTGATCGCTGAGGGTGTTGAGACTGACGATCAGCGACAGTTTCTTCTGACGTTGGGGTGTGATGAGGCGCAGGGGTATTTTTTGGGTAAACCCATGGAGGTGGAGGCGGCCACTGCACTGCTTTTTCAGCAGTGTGTCGGTTAAATGTCTCATAAAATTGGGTAGCCAAGGGGAGAGCATCTTAAGGTCTCTGCGGCTCTGGTCATCGTTGGTCATCATTGGCCATTGTTGGCCAGTACCGGTCAGTACTCAGCAGTTCCGGCCTATTCCGGCCAGTGACAATCAGTGCCAGTTGTTGGTAGTTGTTGCAAGTTGTTGCCGGTTGTTGGTAGTCTGGTGCCGATCAGTGGTCGTGTGGAGCTGTGCAGTGTTTGATCAGTGTATTCGCTCAATACAAAACTGATTTTTGAGACGGTCAATCCGGCGATTGTCCATCACTGTCATCGGTAGCCATTGATGCGTAATGGCCGTACTGCAACATCAGTTTGTTGATGTGGTCATGGCGCTGACGTTTACGTAGCCCGTTTAATACAATGTGCAATTTTCTAGTCAGCTCATTCACGGTTGATTGAAATTGCGCTGGTGATAATCGGTCAGAGCGCAGTATGCCATCCATTGCCTGAATCCTGAATTCGTCCATGGAGTGATAGTGTCGTGATAGCTGGTCGGCATGACCGCCGTATTTAATCAATAGCGGTTCATCAACATACAGCACCGGTTCAGTTGCGCAGGTTCTTAGCCAATAGTCGTAATCCTCGCAAGCGGGTAAGGTTTCATCGAATAACCCGAACTCACTGATCAGATCACGTCGTAGCATCACCGCTGAGGGTGAGACGACACAGCGTGGCAAACAGTGCTCGAAAATATAACCCCCGTATTTTTGATGAATTTTTTTGGGATTAACGCGCACGCCGTTACGCACCCACAGTTCGTCGCAATGACAGAATCGGTAGTCAGGGTTTGCGCCGATAGCTGCCGACTGGCGAGCCAGCTTTTCAGGCAACCACTCGTCATCAGAATCGAGTAATGCAATCCAGTCCCCACGGGCTTGTTGAATACCGGTATTGCGTGCAGCTGATACGCCAGCGTGAGATTGTTCAAGTAGCGTAATGTTGGGATACTGCTGTCGAATGACGGCCGGTGTCTGATCTGTTGAGCCATCATCGATAACTATAATTTCATCGGGTGGCTGGTGTTGATTGATCACTGAGTCCAGCGCACGAATGATACTGTCCGGGCGGTTAAATACCGGAACAATGACCGAAATAGCCAGTGTTTTGGGCTGGGTGTTGGGCATAGACTGCTTGGAACCGGTCAGCATGTCGGGGATGTGGTGAACATGAATAAAGCAGGCTAGTATTGAAAAGCTGGCGCGGTGTCCATACATTTGTGCAATAACTTAAGACGAGGGTAACTCATAATGGATGCGAAAGCATTACTCGAAAGCCTGCTTCAAACCTCAAAAGAAGCAGCAAAGAAAGGCAGCACACTGGCAGAAGAAAAAATGGGCGTACCTGACTCAGGACCTGAACGCGATGCCGCGTTGTCCAATATGAAAAAAGGCGCGTTGGCGGCTGGAGCAGTGGCTTTGCTGCTGGGCACCAAAGGTGGCCGAAAGCTCACGGGTACTGCGGTAACCGTTGGCGGTCTCGCCGCTGTCGGCGGCCTGGCGTACAAAACCTACAATGACTGGCAAGCCAAACAAAGTGGCGGTGCCGGTACTCACACCGGCACTCCGGTCGGTGAGCTCGATGAGCCTGCAGCCAACGAACGAAGCTTGCTGCTGGTGCGCGCGATGATTTCAGCGGCACGCGCTGACGGCCATATTGATGCAGCAGAGCGCGCCAGCATTCTTGAAAAAATTACCCGACTCGGGGTAGATCAAGAGACCACCGATTTCCTGATTGCAGAAATCGATCGTCCACTCGACCCACAACTGTTGGCTTCTGACGTGATGTCACAAGAAGAGGCGGCAGAGGTTTATGTGATTTCGGCGATGGTAGTCGACAGCACGCAGCGAGAAGAAAGGCGTTATCTTGATCGCTTGGCCGGTGCACTCAAACTGCCAACCGACCTCACGGATCAACTGGATGCCGGTCTAAAAGTACCTGGCTAACGGTGTTGCTGTGCCGGTAAACTTCCGGCTGAATGTCGGCGCAGTTACCGCTGTTTATTTAGCAGTCTTGCGACCAGTCTTGTGACCAGTCCTGTAGCCAGTCGTGTAACTGGTCTGGGTGTCACACCGGTACTACATCCGCAATGACCGCGAGGCAGTCCCCGGGTTTTATCAAACCCGGGTAGTGTCTCGCTACCAAAATACCATCTCTCGTGGCGACATACGGAATAGGCGCGACGCCCGTTCTGTCATAGCTGTGTATGAGCGCAAGCACATTGCCTTTATAGGCCGGTTGCCCAATATCCACGCGCATCTCTACCATGCCTGCGTCGGCTGAAATCATAAAACACGACGCATCAGGCATATCCAAAATTTGTGATGCCCTGAGTGCAACTTCGCCACTGAGTACGCCTGCCTGTACCAATAGGTTACGACAGCCCGTGTACGCAATTTCAAGTGAGTTGGCGGTGGCCGTCCCGCCACCGCCCAGTTCGGTGGTCACGAACAGTTTGCCGTTTTGCTCCACGAGCGTATCGAGCATACCGTGATCGTCAAGCTCACGCATGCGCAGTGCAAACGGCGCACCGAATGCGAACATCAGCTCTTCGGCGCGTTGCTGCTGTTTGCGATCATCAAGGTGATGTACAGCGGCCAGCGGTGCAAAGTCGAGAGTTTTCCCGCCGGCGTGCAGGTCCACCACGATGTCAGAGATAGCGACAATTTCACGGGTGACGAAATCGGCTATTTGCAAACTGATACTGCCCCCGGCATCACCCGGAAACGCACGGTTCATATTGACTTGATCGATCGGTGAAAGCCGAGAGGCAGCATCGACAGCTGGTGCATTCAGACAAGGAATCAAAATGATACGACCGGTGATCTGCTCGGCGTCCAGTTCATTGGCTAACCGGAGCAGCGTGACCGGGCCTTCGTATTCGTCACCATGGTTTCCTCCGATCATCGTGACGGTTGGACCCTCACCGTGTTTTATCACTGTAATGGGTACCCGAACGGAACCCCACGCCGAGTCATCGCGCGAATACGGTAATGACAAATGGCCATGCTGTATGCCATCGATATCAAATTTAACCGAGGAACTCACCCGGGAGCGTTGCGGGTTCTCGTGACTGCTCATAATAATTCAGGTTTTAACCAGTAATTTGCGCGGATAGTGACACAAAGGTTCAGCCCCGGTGGCGGTTATCCGGAAGGTTTCGGTGATTTCCATACCCCAATCCTCCTGCCAGATAGCCGGAATCAGGTGGAACACCATATTTTCACGTAACTCGGTGGTATCACCGGCGCGTATGCTCATTGTTCTCTCACCCCAGTCGGGTGGATAGCTCAATCCGGTTGAGTATCCGATTCGTGATTCTTTTTTAATGCCGTATCGGGCGACCGTTGTGCGCCACGCGGCTTCAATGGATTCACAGGTGTTGCCGGGTTTGGCAGCCTGTAGTGCTGCCTCTATACCGTCGAGAATAGCTTGCTCGGTATCCTTAAATTTTTGTGGTGGCTTGCCCAAATAAATGGTTCGGGCCAGCGGGCAGTGATACCGACGATAGACACCTGCCAATTCAAAAAACGTACCTTGGTTGTTGGCCAGAGGCTCATCGGTCCAGGTCATGTGTGCGGCAGCGGCATCCGCACCGGACGGCAGAAGCGGCACTATCGCCGGATAGTCTCCGCCAAACTCCGGTGTGCCCGAGATCGCAGTTTTATAAATTTCGGCAACCAGATCGTTTTTGCGCATACCCGGCTCGATGAGTTCAAAGGCCTGTGCGTGCATATGCTCCACGATACGTGCCGCTTTACGCATGAAGTCGATTTCGGCGTCTGATTTTATGCTGCGGCACCAGTTGACCAATGCCGTAGCGTCCAGCAGTGTAGCCTGCGGTAAGGTCTGTTGCAGTGTGACAAACGCCTGTGCCGAAAAATAGTAGTTATCCATTTCGAGGCCAAGCGACATTCGGTCCCACCCTTGACTGTGGAGCAACTTGGCGACAAAGACCATCGGGTGTTTGTCCGGATTCTGGACATGATCATCGCTGTATTCGTGGATGTTGTCGTGATCAAGCCATGTGGTCAGTTCTGCGGCCCGTGCATCCATCGGTCGGCCCCACCAGAGTACAGTGCCATCTGCATGTACAATAACGCCTTGGTGAACATAGAACGACCACGCATCAAAGCCGGTGAGCCAACACATATTCGATGGGTCACTTATCAGTAGTACGTCAACATTGGCAGTCACCATACGCCGGGTGACGTGGTTGACGCGCTGTTGATATTCGGTATCGGTAAATTGCATGTGGAGATGACTCCTACAGGGGTGATCCCCCGATTTTAAATGAAATTCTTCCTCAGGGCTTACTGCTGTGAGCGTTATACTGGGCACCCGAGCGAGCACGGAGAATTGAGCAGATGGGTTGATGCTGTGCCGGACTTGCATCGCTCGTGCTGTATCTGAACTAAGGGGTAGTAATGACTACAGAGCAAATTTTAATCAGCATCATTTTGTTTTTGGCAATGCTGATGTTTGGGTGGGGGCGATGGCGCTACGATTTGGTGGCCATGTCGGCATTACTCATTGCGGTGGTTGTCGGCATAGTCCCGGCCAACAATGCGTTCGAAGGGTTTGGGCACCCGGCGGTGGTCACTGTCGCGGCGGTATTGATCATCAGTGGCGCACTCAAGAATGCTGGTGTGGTCGATGAAATTGCCGGGCGTATCAGTCACCTGACCGAAACCCCAATATTGCACATTGCGGTGTTAACGCTGGTTGTGACGGTTGCGTCGGCATTTATGAACAATGTCGGTGCGCTGGCGCTGATGTTACCCATTGCATTATCTACCGCTCAAGAGCGGGAACGATCCCCCGCGTTAATACTTATGCCATTGGCGTTTGGGAGTCTCTTGGGTGGCATGACCACTCTCATCGGCACGCCACCCAACATTATCATTGCCAATATTCGCGCTGATTATCAGGGCGAACCGTTTGGCATGTTCGATTTTGCACCAGTCGGCCTGCCGGTTGCGATTGTGGGGTTTATCTTTATTACAGTGATCGGCTGGCGACTGATACCCAAGGCAAGATTACAGTACAGCGCCAGCGGTAGCCTGTTCGAGGTTGGTTCCTATTTGACCGAGGCGCGGGTGTCGGCGGAATCCAAAATTATCGGAAAAACGCTGGGTGATATGGACGGTCTTGATCAGAGCAGTATCGAAGTGATTGGCGTTGCCGGCAAACGTCGATTTGCGCGTGCTGTACGAGCTGACTACCAGATATCCGAGCAGGATGTTCTGATATTACGGGCAGACCCGAGCGAACTGCGTCCGTTCCTGGATACACATGGTCTTGAACTCATGAGTACAGCGACGCCAGCATTTATCGAACCCGATCCTGATAACGACAGTCTGGCTGAGGGCATCGTCAGTAACGACTCGGAGCTAATTGGCAAAGGGGTCGAATTTCTCAGGCGCAAGACAGCGCGAACGGTTGCGCTGGTGGGCTTGGCACGAAACGGTCACTCGGTAACACGACGTTTACGGCAACAGCAGTTCAGGGCGGGTGATGTTTTGTTACTGCGCGGAGACAGCGATACCATACATCAGCAATTTAGCTTGCTCGGATTATGGCCGCTGGCCACAAGATCGTTGGATCTGAATCGATCACGTCGTGTACTGACTGCGCTGCTGATTTTTGCATTTGCTATCGCGCTCGGGATCATCGGTGTCGTATCACTGCCCATCGCGTTTTTGATTGCCATCATGATATACCTGCTCACCGGCATTCTGTCAGTGCGGCAAATCTACGACGATATCGATTGGCCGGTGATTGTGTTGCTGGCCGCGATGATTCCGGTTGGTGATGCGCTGACCACAACGGGTACAACACAACTCGTGGCGAACTCGCTGGTTGTCATCACCGAGGGTTTACCTGTTCCGTGGGTGGTTACCCTGATACTGGTGGTCACGATGCTGTTGTCAGACGTGATTAATAATGCGGCGACCGCGCTGGTTATGGCACCGCTGAGTATCGCGATGGCCGAGGCGTTGGGCGTGAATGTTGATCCGTTTCTGATGGCCGTCGCGGTTGGTGCATCGTGCGCGTTTCTGACGCCCATCGGACATCAGTGCAACACGCTGGTCATGGGACCCGGTGGTTATGAGTTCAGCGATTATTGGCGAATGGGTTTACCGCTTGAAATTTTGATTGTCGCGATATCGGTGCCAGCCATATTGTTTTTCTGGCCGTTGTAGTGTCGAAAAGACGGCGGTACGACCACGGCTGGACTTAGGCCGCCCCGGTTATCGAGTCGGTTCGCGACGCAATTGCCGAACCGATTATTGGACGAGTGACTCAACGACCTGTTGAGTGGACCAGCTGAGTGGGCCTGTTGAATGGATCAATTAACAGGTGTCACCAGCCGGATAACCAGACGGATAGCCAGCCGGATAACCAGACGGGTCACGTAATGGGCACAGGCTCATGCACATGCACGCCGTCATTATTTGCCGTCGTCATGATAAGGCTGTTGGCAACGCTCAGTACAAAACACATCACGACGCGTGTACGCCGTGATGTGTGGCGGCATTCATCCGCGCGGTGTGGTACCTATACGGGCGGGCGATAGGCGTCTTTCTCACGACCTTTGACGACGGCTTTTAAATAGATCTCAACACGGCGGTTTTGGTCTCGCCCGGCTGCCGAACGGTTGCTGGCGACAGGTTGCTGTTCACCACGGCCATCCATATACAGCCTTGAGCGGTCCACACCATTCTGGTTTAGAAAACGAGCGACTGCATTGGCACGTTTTTCAGACAGCTGCTGGTTATAGGCTTCGGAACCCGTGCTGTCAGTATGACCAATTACATGAACAACGGTCTTGTCGTACTCTGAGGTGATACCCGAAATGCGGGACAGCGAGTTGCGAAAACTGGACTGAATCGACGCGCTATCGACTGCGAATGAGGCATTACTGCTCACATCGATCCTGAGTGTGTCTTCGTCAATGCGTGTCAGGCTAATATCAGCATTACGACGTTCTGCCGCCAATTGCCGCTCAAATTGTTTCTGCTGGTTATCCATGTAACGACCGACCGCTGCACCGGTTAACGCACCGACCGCTGCACCCGCAAATTTGCCGTTTTTACTGTTGGTTTGATGTCCGGCAACCGCACCGACAACTGCGCCAATAGCCGCTCCCGTTTTTGTGCGACGGTTCGGGTCATCGACGGCACAACCCGCGGTGATAATGAATGCCGCAGACGCAGCGATTAGTTTTTTTGAAATCATGGTTGACTGTTCTCCGGTCAGACGCCGGATTATCCGGGTCAGTTGCTGTCTACAGAGAAGGAGTCGGCTGCGATATTTTTATCTCCAGCGCGAAAAGATTAAATGTGCTTTAGGTGAGTGACCGGGTTCAAAGAGGGTGCGGAGACAGTGACTGAAATCGTCAATCAGTCACAGAAATGCAGACGTGCGAAGGGCCGCTAAGCGGTCCGTGTAACCTCGGGAACAGGCACGTTCCCCCAAGCTACTCCCAAGGTAGTCCGAGCATAGTCCCGGGCAGCGTCTCGGGTAGTGTCCCGCGTAGTGTCTCGTGTAATGTCTCGGGGTAGATGTCAGTGTGAATCTACAGTGGATTGTGGCACAGGTAGCGGTGCTCGTTTGCCGGTGCAAGCGAGTTGTTGGCGGACAGGCTGAAGCGCTGCTCGCCGATACAGTCGGCTTTGCCACTGCTGTTCGGTGAGCGAAGCGTTGTGGTGATGCTGAGCTCGCCGTCGGCTGCAAAACTGTCAACGATGGCCGAACGCACAGAGAGATTCTCGCCATCCGTGTCCACCAGTCGATGTAAATCTGACAGCACCAGTGTCGTGTCATAGGCGGTGACGTTGTCTTCGATGAAATAGGCGCGGTTGGAGAGGCGGTCTTGGCCGTCATCCATGAACAGTTGCACAATCATTTTTTGCGCACTGGCAGATGGGGTGTTGGTTTGTTGCGCCAGCGCCCGTACGCCGCTCAGTGTAAATGGGCTCGCAGCAGACTGTCCCTCGTTTGCAACGTTTTTAACAAGGTTGTCAACGATAGCGCGCTGGCGTGTATTCAGATCGCTCAGCTGATTCCTGTCGGGCCATTGAGTGCAGGCAAAACCCCACTGGTTTTGGTGTTTGCCAGCGAGCTCAACTAACTTTTCACTACAGAATGTCGACTCGTTATTGGCGTACCACTTAACATCGCGCTGGTTGTCCTGTGTGGTCACACTGACTTCACAGAGGTTATCAACCCCCGGGTAGTCCATCCGGATGTACCTGACCTCATTGTTGAGGACGCACTCGTATTCCGCAACACTCAGTGTTGAGAAACCGACAAGCAAA
>CALDUO010000196.1 GCA_937923745.1 uncultured Granulosicoccaceae bacterium | reverse complement strand
ACTTACCAACAAGTACACCGAATTACCCTGCCCCATAGAAGTCCCGCAATAAGTCAATGACACCAGAATAACAGTGACAAAACCCTTCCAAGAATAAGTTTGGAACTCACAAGGAGCTCAGTGAATCATCATGCGCCTGCGGCGAAAACCTTCAAACCAGTTTCCTCGCCGAATTAAAACGGAACACACCGCAGCGAGAAAAACATACAAAAATATTCGGTACTTTCGGTTCAGTGTACGACGCTCACTTCTACAACGACCTATCGCTTTGATCACACCCCGTTATGCTTCTCGTAACACGCTAACAAATCAGAAACCAACACCCCCTCTATGGTCATACCGGTGTAATTAGCGTTGGTGATGGATGTATCGCTTAAATTTAAATTTCCAAACGACGCACCGGACAGGTTCACATCACTGAATGTCGCACCAAACAGATTTATGTTTTTGAACGAAGCTTGACTTAAATTGACATCGTCGAATACGGCTGATTCCAGATTGGTATCGTCAAACCGCGCATGATCGAGTACCGCAAAAAATTTGGCATGGGTTAAATTCACCCCATTAAACTGTGAGCGGCTCATGTCTGCACGGGCATATTCAACGTCTTGCAACTGAGGTCCGTCGAACGGATTATTTTGGTCTGTCATGATGGCGTCTCCTGTTGTGCATATGACCGGGTGACTAAACTGCCTCTGGCAGCTTAACGCTTTTGTTCAGTAGGCTACAACCACAGCGCCTGCAGGCCTGCATCAACAGCATCTACACACCCTTTGCACTATGGGTTCTAACCCGTACCATTCTTACAGACGCCTGCAAATGCTGCCTGTCATGCCCATCCCTGTTACCATTCATTATCAGCGCGGCTGACACTATCTGCTCAGTTGCCTACTATCTCAGGAGAAATACCCAATGCCTTTGAACAGTCAAAAACTTGATGCCGGGGGCGCATTTCCCGCGTTTCAGTGTAAAACCCTAAATCATGGTGATTACTCACTCGACGGCGATGCCGGCAGCTGGGTGCTACTGATTGTGTATCGCGGGGCGCACTGTGGCAGATGCAAAACGTATCTCAACACGCTGGAGAGCATGCAACAACAATGGTACGACGCAGGTTTCAAAATCATCACCGTCTCGGCAGACCCGGAAGACCGTGCACGCCAAGATGCATCAGAACACGGCTGGACCTTTCCGGTTGGGTTTGATCTGACACCCGCACAAATGACTGACATGGGTCTGTACATGAGCGACCCGTTAAGCAGCGGCGAGACCGACCGCCGATTCGCAGAGCCCGGCGTTTTCTGCATCAGACCTGATGGCACCATTCAGATTGCTGCTATCTCAAATGGCCCCTCTGCCAGACCTGATCTCGCGTCATTACTAGACGGCATGATCTTTACCATCGACAACGACAAACCGGCACGCGGCACTGCAACCGTCTGACACGGGCGATAGCTACCGGCAGCGCAGCACCGACAGCAAACCTACCGTCACCGCCGAACCCGCTAGACCCTGAGCCAGACGAACGACGCTGGAGCGCCAAACCGGCGCTCGATACCCGCAATTGTTCTGCGCGTTGTTTAAGGCTTAGGCCAAGTCTCTGGCCAAATCTCTGGCCAAGTGTCAGGCCAAGTGACGGGGCCAAATTTGAGTTCGAGGTTCTACCGAGGATGTAGGCTCAGGCTCATACCCGAATTCTGCAGGACTAAAAATACGTCACAAAACACCGATTAGTGTGTCACAGATACGTCACTCAACAGGCCTGAAACGGCCAGTTGTAGACAGACGTCAGCGGCTCAATTATCCTGCACTCTTATTTATTCGGGGCACTGTATGAGCGACAGGTTTTCTAACCCAAACCTGCCATACTGCGTTCAGCCAATCTGTGACAAAACACATCAACCCTTGCCAGCCTCAAGTAACATCGCATCCAGCGGCACCAACACGACTCTCTTGCAGCTATGACTGAAGCTATACTGCGCGTAGAAGGCCTGACCAAACATTACGGTGGCCTGCAGGCGGTTCGCGGCGTAAGCTTCGACGTCGCCCCCGGCACAATCACAGGTCTTATAGGCCCCAACGGCGCGGGCAAAACCACGACGTTTAATATGATTGCCGGGGCGCAAAAACCCACCGCCGGTAAAGTTTACCTGTCCGGCCGCGACGTCACTGGCCTACAAACCAATCAACTCTATCACCAGGGGCTCCTCCGAACCTTCCAGCTCAGCCATGAATACGGCAAGCTCTCAAGCCTTGAAAACCTGATGGTCGCCGGTGCCAATCAAACCGGTGAGAACATCTTTATGAACTGGATTGCATCGGGGCGTGTTAAGCAGCGTGAGCAACAGGTATTGGAAAAAGCGCACGATACACTGGAGTTCCTTGGGCTAACACATGTCACCAACGAGTTGGCAGGCCGATTATCCGGTGGCCAGAAAAAACTGCTCGAGCTCGGACGCACCATGATGAGTGACGCGCGGCTCATCTTACTGGACGAGCCAGGCGCCGGTGTCAACCCAACCCTGATGCTAAAAGTGGCCGACATGATTCGTAAGCTTAATGAAGAGCGAGGCTACACGTTCTGCATCATCGAGCACGACATGGATCTGATTGCCAGTCTGTGTAAAGAGACCATTGTGCTGGCTGAAGGCCAGGTCCTGACCAAAGGGACCATGGAAGCAATTCGGCAGGACGAGCGAGTCATTGATGCCTATTTTGGTGGAGACGTCGTTGAATAATCCACAACCAGTTCTGTCGCTCAATGGTCTGCATGCAGGCTACGGCGAAACCGAAATTCTGCACGATATCAATCTGTACATTAACCAGGATGAAATCGTTGCCATCATCGGCCCCAACGGTGCGGGCAAGTCCACCGCCATGAAAGCGGTATTGGGTATTCTGACCATTCGAGAAGGCACGGTGCTGCTCAACGGTGGCAACATCACCAATACGCCAGCCAACAAGGTGGTTGAGATGGGCATCAGCTACGTACCGCAGACACACAACGTGTTTGTGAATCTCAGCGTGCAAGAAAATCTCGAAATGGGCGCATGGACGCGACGCGACGGTATCCCCGAGCGCATACAAACCATGTACGAGCTTTTCCCCGACCTCAAATCAAAACGCAAACAAGCCGCAGGTTCGCTGTCGGGCGGTCAACGCCAAATGGTGGCAATGGCTAAAGCACTGATGGTAGATGCAAAAGTCCTGTTACTCGACGAACCCACTGCAGGACTGTCACCAAAGTATCGCGGCGAAATTTTTGAAACCATTCAAAAGATCAACAGCAACGGTGTACCCGTGTTAATTGTTGAACAAAATGCAAAGCAGGCGCTGGGTGTGGCCGACCGCGGTTATGTATTGGTCGATGGCGCAAACCGCTTTACCGGCACAGGCCAGGAACTGCTTGACGATCGCGAAGTTGCCCGAATGTTTTTGGGCGGCAAGCACGTGGAGAACTAGCGCATGTGGGATAGCTTTGCATTTGAGTTTGTTAATTTCTATCTGGTACCGGGTATTGTGCTGGGGTGTATTTATGCACTCGGTGCGATAGGTATTACACTCACGTTCGGCATTCTACGGTTTGCCAATTTCGCCCACGGCGAAATCATGATGACCGGTAGCTATCTGACGTGGACGTTTTCAGCATTGGTAGGCTCTGTGTTTGGCTGGGCTCTGCATCCACTGATTGCCGCCATACCCGCCATTGTTGTAGCCATATTCATCTCGTTACTGGTTGATCGTTACTTCTATAAGCCCTTTCGAAATTCACCGACCATCATGATCGTCATCGCAAGCTTCGGCATGATGCTGGTCATTCGAAGCGCCGTGCAAACGCTGTGGGGGCCCAACCAAATCACGTTTGTAAAAGGCATTGCCAAACCCAACGCATGGGTGCAGGAAGTCAGCAACAATGCAGAGCTGCTCTTGTTAATCCCCAATAAACACTTCTGGATTATGGCAGGCACCTTAATCATCACGCTTGGGCTTGCTTATCTGCTCGGACAAACCCGTATTGGCAAAGCCATGCGTGCCGTCTCTGATAGCCCGGAGCTCGCGCAGGCCACCGGCATCGATGTCGAAGCAGTGATACGTGCCACGTGGGTCGTCGGCGGTTTTTGTGCGGTCATGGCCGGTGTTTTTATGGCCATGGATACCCAGTTCATTGAAACCACCATGGGTTTTCGAATGCTGCTTCCCATGTTTGCAGCAGCCATACTCGGCGGCATCGGCAAACCATTTGGTGCAGTTGTCGGTGGTTTGGTGATCGGACTCGCTGAAGAGCTGTCTGCCTACCCATGGATCGGTGATGCGCCACTCATCAGCCCAGGTTACAAGACCGGTGTTGCATTTACCATCATGGTCATCATGCTCATTGTCAGACCCAGCGGCCTCTTTAAAGGGAGGACCTTCTAATGGATCAGATGCTGGGATACTTTCTGTATTTTCTGTCACTGCTAACCGTCGGTGGCATTTACGCGATGCTCGCACTGGGCCTGAACGTCCAGTGGGGTTTTGCCGGACTGTTTAATGTCGGTATTGCAGGATTTGCCGCCGTTGGTGCCTATACCTACGCCATACTCACAACCGCTGGCAGTACGTTTCACTTGGGCGGATTCGGGTTACCCCTGGCGTTTGGCGGCATTGTCGCCATGCTTCTCGCAGGACTGATATCCGGGCTTATCGGCGTTATCTGTATACGCTTGCGCGCAGACTATCTGGCGATAGCTACCATTGGTATCGCCGAGATCATCAAACTTATTCTAAAAAACGAAACCGACATCACCAACGGACCTCGCGGCATTAACAAAATACCGCGCGCATGGGAGCATCTCTCAGAAGAACGTTTTTACACCAGCGCCCCCATGTCCTGGTTTAACGATGCCCAAGGGTGGGAAGCGCTGTTCGACTCGTTGCCCAATTGGTGGTGGCAGCCCATGTTCACACTGACAGTGCTGCTGTTTGTGTTCATTATTTATCGAATGCTGGAACGTGCGCGACTGTCGCCTTGGGGTCGTATGATGACAGCAATTCGTGAAAACGAAGATGCAGCACAAGCGGCCGGTAAAGACGTCACCCGTCGCCGAATCGAAGCGTTTGTGATTGGCGCGGTTATTATGGGTCTGGCCGGAGCGTTCTTTGCGCAACACCTGCGACTCATCGATCCAACCAATACCTTCGACCCTGCCAAAATGACATTTTTGGTGTGGGTCATGCTGATTGCCGGCGGTTCTGGCAATAATCGGGGCGCCATCTTGGGTGCGTTTCTGATTTGGACCATATGGTCATCCAGCGAATTGATGATTGACGGTACGATAAAGCTACTGGTCGCAAGTTTTGATACGCTGGATGCTGGTATCCTCAAATCGCGCGCCGGTTACTTACGAATGCTGTTAATCGGTCTTATTTTGCAGTTTATTTTACAACGCTATCCCTCGGGGATCTTGCCAGAATCGCGTCCCGCCGCAACTGACAAGCGCACTTGAATCAGCGGGAACTTTGGAGAGTAGTTATGAAAACACAAATCTTTACAGGCTTGGCAGCGGCGGCACTGGCCACCTCTGCATTTGCCGAAGTGAAGGTCGGCAACCCCATGGGTCTCACTGGCCCCATTCCAGACTTGGTAGCACCGATGGCCAAAGCCGTCGATCTCGCTGCCAAACACGTTAACGAACAAGGCGGTATGTTCGCTGACGGACAGGAATACATCATTGAACGTGCTGACTCTGCCTGTGATCCGGTGGCGGCAGTTGATGCTGTCACCAAACTGGTCAACGTTAGTCTGGTATCGGCAATCATTGGTCCTGTCTGCTCTGGCGCCACCATTGCCCAAGCTGAATCAGTGTCTATCCCAGCCGGCGTTGTCACACTGTCTGTATCAGCGTCGTCACCCGCTATCTCCACCATGGAAGACGGCACCGACCTTGTCTTTCGAGCCGCAGCCTCTGATGCGTTCCAAGGCGTAGCACTGGCTAACCTCGCAAAAGAACAGGGCATCTCTGAAATTGCTATCTCTTATGCCAACGACGACTACAATGCAGCAATTGCCGCTGTATTCGCAGAAGCATTCGCAGCAGCAGGTGGCAAGGTCACAGCCAACGAAGCACACGAGCCAAACAAAGCGTCTTACCGTGCTGAAGTAGCAACCCTCGGCGCAACCGCTGATACGCTGGCACTGTTCTCTTATTACGGCTCTGGTGGTATCACCATCATGCGTAATGCGTTGGAAACAGGTGCCTTCGAATCATTCATCGGCGCAGACGGCATGTTGTCTGGTGAAGTCATTGAGCAATTGGGTGCAGAGAACCTCGGCACTACCACATTCACTACCTCTGCCTCCGACGATTCAACCGATGCGTTTGGCGCGTGGAAAGCACTGGCAGAAGAAGCTGGTATTGCAGCCTCTGATCCTTTCGTACCGAACAGCTACGACGCTACCTTCATGATGGCGCTGGCGATTGAAAAAGCAGGCTCTGCTGATCGCGAAGGCATTGCAGCAGCACTGCGTGAAGTCGCCAACGCACCAGGCGAGCTGATCCTGCCCGGCGAATTTGCCAAAGCCAAGAAAATTCTGGCTGACGGTGGCGACATTCACTACACCGGTGCAGCAGGTCCTCAAGACTTCGACGAAAATGGTGACGTTGCCGGTAACTTCAGCAAGAACGTGGTTGTTGACGGCGCATGGTCTGCAGAGATCATTAAGTAAGTTGTTGTAAAGTATTACTGCAGTACCTGATCGGGTGGCCAAGCCGGCTACCCGATCAACCCTCCCAAGCAATTCCCGGCACTTCCC
>CALDUO010000195.1 GCA_937923745.1 uncultured Granulosicoccaceae bacterium | reverse complement strand
ACTGAGCGGGCCGGTATGCCACAAGGGACGGTGCCGGGCAGATCATGCCACACAATTCAGCGAGAGTGACGCGCACACTGCAGCGTCAGTCTCTGGTAAATCAGCAACAGGCGACACGAAAAGCGGCTGTAATTTGGAGAGTTCTTTAACGTGATTCTTTCAGCATATTTAACACACAAAATGTCAAACGGGGTAGCCGGCCAAATGCAGTGCAGAACACCCGACAGCGTCGCTGTCGACGGGGCTTTCGTCGAAGCATCCCAGCCCGCTAAAAACTATACCGCACACCCACTGACACGGGCCCTGTGGTTGTTCGCCGCACTGATTTTCAGCGTCTTTACCGGATCTGGTCAGGCACTGGCCCAAGACGACGAAAGCTACATTCTGGGTAGCGGGGATCGCATTGGTATCCAGGTTTTTGACGAAAATGAGCTGACGATGGACTCGTTGATTGGTGACAGCGGTGTGATCAATTATTCGTACCTCGGTAATATTCAGGTAGCGGGCAAAACGACCAAAGAACTGGAAAACGACCTCATCAAACTCCTGCAAGATGGTTATCTTGTTAACCCGTCAGTCAATGTCAGCGTGGTTGAATATCGCCCATTCTTCATCAACGGTGAGGTCAACAATCCAGGCGGATATCCTTATCAGCCCGGCCTGACACTGGACAAAGCCGTTTCATTAGCCGGCGGACTGACCGACCGTGCTTCCAGACGTAAAATGTACCTAATCAAAGCCGGTGGCGATGGCAAGCAGATCAAGGTAAACATGAGTGCCAGAATTCAGCCTGGCGATGTAATTTCAATTAAAGAAGGGTTCTTTTGATTATGCGGGCCGCAAACAACAACAATCTCCCTGAGGATCTCGGGTTTGGTGAGCAATCATCCTCCGGTTCGATGACCGAAGCGCTTGATCTGCAGCACTACATCCGTATTCTCAGAAAAAACAAGTGGCCGATCACCGCTTTCACGGCGCTCGTGACAGCGCTGGCTGTTTACTACGTGATTACCGCAACCCCTATTTATCGCGCTACCTCGACGCTGCTGATCGAATCACAGAAAGCCAATATCGTCTCCGTCGAAGAGCTGTACGGCATAGATAACGAAAATCAGGATTATTACCAGACGCAGTTCGAACTTCTTAAGTCTCGAGGACTCGCTCAGCAAGTGGTGGACCGTCTCAGTCTTTACGACCACCCTGAACTGAACGGCCGACACCTTGAAGTTGCTACCGTGGCTGATCCGCTTGCGGACAGTGAAGCGGGCGGAGAAGGCGAAGGCTTTGTTGCTTCTGCTGTGGGGACGGTGAACGGCTTGTTGGAAAAAGTTGGTATCGGCGCGCCTGAGGCAAACAGTGTGGGTGACCAGGCTGCATCTGCAGAAGGTTTCTCGGTCGATCAGATCGATGCCACGCTCAGCCCCGAGGAGCAACGGTTGGTCGAGGAAAACCGTCGTGAAGGTGTTGTGCAGAACTTTATGTCACGCCTGACCATAACACCTGTTCGTAAAACCAAGCTCGTCAAGATCTCTTACGAGTCCGCAGATCCAGTGCTGGCGGCCAGAGTCGCCAATGCGGTGGGTGAGCAGTACATCACCAGCTACCTCGACGCCAAAATGGAACTCACATCGCAGGCGTCCGAATGGTTGTCTGAGCGGCTGTCCAGCTTGAAACAAACACTGGATACATCAGAGCAACGACTCCTTAAATTCAAGCAGGAAAACGGTCTTGTTGACGTCGACGGCAGCGTAGGGCGACTCAACGAGCAAGAGCTTCTGTTAACCACAACAGAATTGGCGGAAGCGCGTCGCGATCTGTCCGATGCTTCTGACATGTATCGTGAGGTACAGGGCTTGCGCAGTAACTTCGATGTGCTGCAAACACTGCCCAGTATCCAGGCGGATCCGCTGGTGCGCTCTGTAAAAATCGAGCAAGGACAGCGACAACGTGAATTGGACGAACTGCTCAACCGTTACGGCAACAGACACCCGAAAGTCGTTGATGCACGATCGCGTGTGGAGTCTCTCAATGTAACACTGTCAGGCCACATCCAGCGTGCTGTTGGTGCTATCGAAAAAGATTTCCAGCTGGCTCGGCAACGAGTCGCCTCTATCGAGCAAACTCTGGCGGTGGGCAAACAGGAAATCCAAAGTATTGGCAACAAGAAGTTCGAACTCGACTCACTTGAAAGAGAAGTGTCGACCAACCGTGATCTTTACAACACGTTCTTCAGTCGCATGAGCGAAGCAAAATCCGCTGACGGCCTTGAGTCTGCAAACGCTCGTGTGTCTGATCCCGCGATCACGCCGCGTGACCCGGTCAAGCCCCGCAAGCAGTTGATTGTTGCACTGGCAGCGCTGGCGTCACTGATGTTTTCTATGCTGATGGCGTTCCTGTACGAGCAGATGGATGACACCATCAAGAGCACCAGCGACGTAGAAGACAAGCTGAAAGTGAAACTCCTCGGCATTGTGCCACTGCTCAAAGGTGGCTTATTTAACCGTACGCAGGTGTTACCGCTCGATCCCCGAACGGTGCATGAGTACGATAAAAAAGGGACGTTTACTGAAGCAGTCAATACCGCTCGAACCGCTGTATGCATCAACGATGGTGACCGTCCAACCAAGGTCATCATGGTGACGTCATCAGTGCCTGGCGAAGGTAAGTCTACGACATCGATTAACCTGGCATACTCACTGTCCAAACTGGAAAAAGTACTGCTGATCGACTGCGATATGCGCAGACCAACGATTGCCAAAGCAATTAACCTCGATGCAAAAGCGGAAGGTTTGTCAAACCTGATCGCAGATCCGTCGTCGGCCAAGAACTGCATTCGCCGTCGTGCTATGGACACGCTGGATGTATTGCCGTCTGGCCAGTTACCACTACAACCGCTGGAACTGCTGGCATCCAATCGATTTAAGAAAATTATCGAACAGCTCAGCGAACATTACGATCGCATCGTGCTTGATTGCGCTCCAACGCAGGCGGTCAGTGATGCGCTGGTGCTCAGTAAAGTCAGTGACGCTGTTGTCTATTGTGTTAAGTCTCACGACACGTCCATTGATCTGGTGCGTCGCGGTCTGCAGCGGCTTGAGCAAGTGGGTGCGCCAGTGGCCGGGGTACTGATCACACAGGTCGATATCGATAAAATCCAATCCTACGGTGGTGATTATTATTACCAGGGCTACTACGACTACTACGGTTACAGCGACAAGGAAAAATCGGCGCAAGGCGGCCGTGGTAAGTTGATCCTGTCACAAGACCAATTGCATGCGATCAAGGCAGATGACTCCGACATAGACTTGGGTCTTCACGGTGCTGCTCTCAAAGGTCGTGTCGCAAAGGCCGGTGCGGCACAGAATGGTGTGTCAAGGCAGTCTATGCCGATGGCTGAGAGTGAGTTTGACATGACTACGCAGGTCGATGTGTCGCAGAGATCTAACGGTGCTTCCTCAGCGGCTGCCCCTCATGGTATGCGCTCCAATGGTGCGCGCAACGGGGCTGCCAGTCATCCACAAGCAGAGCAAAGAGCCCGTCAACCGTCGAACGAAAGATCTGGAGACCCGTCATCACGTCGCTTCATAGATGACCTTGATCTTCTGTAGAGGGTGCGTCGCAGCACTGGCCGCAACATTGGCCGCTCTGAACACCGTGGCAGTCAATCCGAGCTGCGATAAAGTGTGACGATAGCAGAAAAAAACCCCGCTCAAGCGGGGTTTTTTTTGGGCGTTACTTCTGTTTGGCATCATATTGTCTAGTATTTGTAGATGGTGAACCAATACGATCAGGGCGATAGACTATGAACTACAGGGTGGGTGAGACCGTTCAGCAATGCCGATTCTGTAAGCACACATTGACGCACTCCATGGTGGATCTGGGATCATCTCCGTTGTGTGAGGACTTTCTTGTCGAGGCGCGACTGCATGCGCCGGAGTTTCACTACCCACTGGAAGCACTGGTCTGCGAGCAGTGCTGGCTTGTGCAGGCGGTTGAGTACACGAGCAACAGCGACATCTTTAACCATGACTATGGTTATTACTCATCCTTTTCGACCAGCTGGCTGGCACATGCGAAACGCTACGTCGATACCATTGTTGAGCGCAGGTCCCTGGACGACAACTGCTTTGTTGTTGAAATAGCCAGCAATGACGGGTACTTATTGCGCAACTTTGTAGAGCGTGGCATTCCGTGTCTCGGTATCGATCCGGCATCCAATGTTGCCGAAGCCGCGCGGGAAGTCGGCGTAGACACAGAGGTCAGTTTTTTCGATACCGCCCTTGCGCAACGGCTTGCGACAGAACGATCAAAAGCCGACCTGATTATTGGTAACAACGTCCTCGCGCATACGCCATACATCAACGATTTTGTGGCGGCTGTCAAAGTGCTGCTTAAGCCTGAGGGTATGGCGACATTTGAGTTTCCGCATTTACTCGAACTGATACAAAACAACCAGTTTGATACCATCTATCACGAGCATTTTTCCTATTACTCTCTGCGAACGGTGCAGGCGATGTTTGTTCATGCAGGCCTGAAAATTGTCGATGTAGAATTACTGAAAAGTGCAGGTGGTTCGCTGCGCATTTATATAGAACATGACGATACGACCACAGCGGTCAGCGGGTCCGTCCAGACAGTGCTCGATGCAGAACACGCTGGCGGTCTTTTTTCTTTACCGACTTACACTGCGTTTGCTGACAGGGTTGTAGGCGTTAAACATCAGCTACTGGAGTTGCTACTCAACATTCGTAAGGAAGGTAAAACAGTCGCAGGTTATGGTGCGCCGGGTAAAGGCAATACACTGCTGAACTACTGCGGCATTAAACCTGATTTGCTGCCCTACACCGTGGATCTAAACCATCACAAGCATGGCAGGTACTTACCCGGATCGCATATTCCGGTGTATCCGACAGAGCGCCTGCAAGAGACACGTCCGGATTACATTTTGATTTTGCCGTGGAATCTGACCCGAGAAATTGTTGAGCAGTTGGCGTACACCCGTGAGTGGGGAGCCCGGTTCATAGCACCGATTCCCACGCCGGTAATTCTTGATCAGGCGTAGCATCGATGTCAAAGCCGTCGACCTTTACCAACACGCTGGCCCTGCAAAGCGTATTGGTCACCGGTGCTACCGGCTTTATCGGGTCCAGCGTCATCACGTTATTGTCTGACAGTGGTATTGAGGTTATCGGTGTCCACAAACACCCGTTAAACCGCCAGTCTGGTCTTGGCTGCGATATGCTGTGCGTTGATTCGGATGATCCGTTGGCTTGTGATGCTTTGATGGCAGAGCGACGCCCCGATGCCATTGTGCACTTGGGTGGTATTGTATCCGGTGCGCAATCGACAGAGCTGATACAACCCATGCTGGTGGCGCATGTGAACTCGACGGTCAATTGGTTAGCCGCAGCGCATCGCCACGGCGTCAAACGTGTCGTGGTAACCGGTAGTATGGAAGAGCCGCGAGAAGGGGAGTGCGCACCGCATTCGCCGTATGCGGTCAGTAAACTGGCTGCACGACAGTACGTCGACTATTACCGTTCGCAGGGGTTGGTTGACGCGGTGCAGGTCGGTGTTGCGATGGGTTATGGTCCTGGCCAGAGAGATCAAACCAAGTTGGTACCACATGTGATCAGGCAGCTGCAAGAAGGCACACCGCCCGCGATTAATTCGGCGGAGCGACTGGCCGACTGGGTATATATTGACGATATCTCCCGTGCACTTGTACACATACTCTTTGCAGCGACCCTACCTGACGGCAGATTGGAGATCGGAACAGGCCACCTCACCAGTGTTCGCGATGTAGTGAATACATTGGTCCGTGTTGCCAATAGTTCTGTAACACCGGATTTTGGTGCTGTAGCAAATCGGTTTAATGAAGCCAAGCGTGCTGCCAACACACAACTGCTGTCATCGTTGGGGTGGCAGGCCGAGGTGCCGTTGACGGAGGGACTACGTCGTTCTTATCAAGCCATCAGTCAGGGTTAATAGCGCCCATACCCATTGCGCATTACATTCCCCGAAGTTAAGTCCACCACCCAGCCCCGTCACCCAACTCCGTCACCCAACTCCGTCACCCAGCTCCACCACTTGGCTCTGCCAGCCAGCCCCACCACTTGGCTCCCAACTGGGCAAATACAGATCCCTGCCCGGATTTTGGGCCGGATTTTGGGCCGGATTCTGGGCCCGGATCCAAACTGCTTTAACGTTCTTTTAAAAGTCCTGCGTCCAGCAGAGCGTTAAGCGCTTGCGTGAGAAGGGTCGGATCACTGGCGGTACGATGTTGTATTTGGGTTAATGACTGTTGGCCATCACAGGCGTTTAATAGCCACAACAGTGCGGTCCGAAAGCCATCTGGATCAGGAGAAGCCCCGACGTGGCCATACAGCCCCCGTTTGCCCAGCTGAGGTTCGCCAGTTGGCGCTTGATTACAGTAAAACCGCTCGCTGTTTGTGCGCGCCGCAAACGCCGTTAGAAATTCCAGCGATTCAAAGAGCGTCTCTGGTGTGATGAAATCGAGATTGTCATCAGACGTGTGATACTGCGCCAGTGTACCGTGCACCGCGCGCGTGAACCGTCCCATCGGCAACCGAAAACCCGGCGAGCAATACTGTCTTTCATCGTACCCATACGGATCAAAATCAACCAGCCGGGCGTCGGTTGCAGACTGGCTCGTGTTGGCGTTCTCGCCGGTGAGTAAATCACCCATCAGAAAATCGATCCATTGATTTCCATCGGGTGTTTTTTTATACGTAAAGGGTGACCTGTCTCCCAACCCGGTCAGCACCAATCCACCTATGATGTTATCCAGCGACGCCCGATTTTGTGCGAGCCACGTGATCGCACCGATGGTGCCAGGCACGAACAGAAATCGCCACGTATAGTAAGGCTTGCTGCGGGCAATATGCTGCGCCAGTGCGGTGGTGAGTACCATGCCGCTGACGTTGTCGTTGGCCAGTGCCGGATGACAGATGTGTGTTGATATAATAATCTCAGCACAGTTGTCGCCCGGTATGACGAGCTCGCCGTAGTTTAATTCACCATCAAAATGGTGCGCATCAATCTGCACGTCAAACGGGCCATCGCCCCAGGTTAATGTGTCACTGTGGCGGGCGCAAAACCCCCAGGTGCGGTTGTAGTAACTGGTGCGGTAAGGAATGGCGTCGGGATTTTCGGGCAGGGTATGCAGGTGTTGGTTGAGTTCTTCTCGTGTCACCCGCTGCTTGACCGGACCTGTGTAATTCAGCGCTGACAAATGATTGTCGGCGGAGTCAAGCAGTAGCTCGCCAGTCGAAGCGTGCCGAATTGTGGCTCGGTCAAACGACCATTCCTCGGGTACGGCCCAATCGAGTACCTGTGTGCCAGTGGGCACCGAATGGATTGTAATAGGAATTTTTTCCCTAATTAGCGCAAGGGACTCACGCACACCACGACCGGTAATACTGCGTAGAATAGGGTACAGCGTTTGACTGAATCCAAAGAGCTCGTCGGCGTTCAAGATCGGGCATCCGGGTGTGATATCACACAATAGTAGCAGGATTCGTACACGTGACAGCGTGACGCCAGAGTTGCCGCCTGCTCAGGCCTCGTTGACGCCTGAGCAGGTGGCGTTACCGACGACACAGACAGAGAGTTGAATGACATCCATAGTGATTGACAGTGATCGCTCTGACGACAGCAGGCGCGATGCGATACACAACGGTGAAGTGGCGGTACTGCCAAGCAGTGACGCATCGCTGGCGTTAGTGGCGCTGGCGCGTACGCTCATTAAAAACGCGTTTGGTCATCTTGACCCGCAAACGGCTCAGCATGAGCTTGATGTTGAAGACTACGCGACGCTGCTAACCGAGCTCAAACCGCAATTTATCCACCATCCGTTGTGTAAAGAATTGATACCGCAGATGTTGGAGGCGGCAGGGTGTGACCTTGATGACATGTACTTTGACGTGCCACGCTTACGTAGCGCCACGAGTCATAATTACCTTACCAGCGGCATTGCGTATGCGTTTCATCCGCATCGTGATACGTGGTACTCCGCACCGATGGCGCAAATTAACTGGTGGATGCCTGTGTATCCGGTGACCACACAAAATACCATGGCGTTTCATCCGCAATATTGGCAACGGCCGGTGTCAAATACCTCTGGTGGATACAATTATCAGGAATGGACGGCCAACCAGCGATTTAATTTGCAGGGGCACATCAAAAAAGACACGCGTGTGCAGCCAAAAGCTGATGGTGTTCTCGACTTGAGCGACGAGCTTGTGGTGGTGACACCACCTGGATCCCCGATGCTGTTTTCTGCAGCACAGCTTCATTCTTCTATCCCAAACCAGTCAGGTGTAACGCGCTTTTCAATTGATTTCAGGTGCGTGCATAAAAAGGATTTGGAAACAGAGGCGGGTGCAGTTAATGTCGATTCAAGATGTACCGGGTCGGCGATAGGCGACTATCTTAATGCACGAACCTTGTCGCCGTTACCGGCACACATAATTGCGCAGTACCGCGACGGGCATCCGCAAAAACCGGTTTAGCCCAGACGCCTATACAATGCCGGGTTCTATCTCCAGCATGATTCCGAAGGTGTTTTTAACGGTTGTTTGAATACGACTGGCAAGCGCCAGGAGCTCATCGCCAGTGCCGCCGCCAAAATGAACCAGCACAAGGGCCTGCAGGTGATGGACCCCGACGTTGCCATAGCGCTGGCCTTTGTAACCACTTTGATCAATCAGCCACGCAGCAGGCACCTTCATGTGCGGGTAATTATTATTTTCGTGTTGAGCCACTGTTTGTGCTTGTACATCGGTGGGCGAGACTTGGTGTCCTGGAAGTGTGGGCCAGTCTTTTTTTAATAACGCGTAGGTGTCTGCGCGGATTATCGGATTCTTGAAGAAGCTGCCTGCATTACCAATTTTTGAGGGGTCGGGCAGTTTGGCGCGCCGAATGGCACAGACAATATTGCTGACATCCTGTGCCGTCGGATGCTCAATGTCGGATTCCTCAACCGCTTGTGCAAGTGCGCCATAAGACAAGTTGACCGGACCGGTTGTGGTTAGGTTAAGTGTCAGCTGAGTAATGATGTACTCGCCGGCAACCACTGATTTAAAGACGCTGTCCCGATACCCAAACGCACAGTCTTCGGCATGAAAGATACGGGTGTCACCGCTAGCGATATGAACGGCTGACAAGCTCTCAAAGACATCGCACAGTTCCACGCCGTAGGCACCAATATTCTGTATGGGCGCGGCGCCTGCCAAACCGGGAATTAACGAGAGGTTTTCAAGACCGTAGAGTCCGTGGTTTAGCGTAAATTGCACGAGGTCATTCCAGTTAACCCCGGCATCGCATGTGACTCTGACGTGATCTGTATCGATTGCATGTGGTGTGTGCGTTATCGCTTTGGAGGACGGGTGCACCACCAGGCCATCGATATTACGGGTCAGGATAATATTGCTGCCCGAGCCCAGTACGTTCAGATTAAGTTGTTTGGAAGCTGCAAAAGCCAGCGCCTCCTGCAGTTGATCGGGGGTTGCAGGTTCGCAGTAGTAGCGGGCAGAGCGATCAAAACCGAGAGTGTTGCCGCTGCGTAGCGATCGGTTGTGTTCGAATTGCATTGCTGGCGTTGGTGGCATGAAAAGGCTGCGTCACAGGAGACGCGTGATGGTAACACAACCAAAAGCGCCGCTAAAAAGCGGCGCAATTGGTTGAGTCAGGTACTGCTCTCAAGCGTTGTAAATCATCGAGTCTGACTTACGCGGCCTTGATATCGCTTTTGCGTTGTGAGGGCTGTGGACGACCAATGCAGTCGTACTCAATACCCTGGCTACGAAGCTGCGCCGGATCGTACAGGTTACGGCCGTCAATCACGAGGTTCTGTTTCATGGAGGCTTTGATGGTATCCCAACTGGGGCTACGGAACTCTCTCCACTCGGTATTGATCAGCAACGCGTCTGCACCATCGCAACAGTCCTGCGCGGTACCAATGAGTTCAAGTCGCTTTTCATCGGGGTAGAAGTGCCGCATTTCCTGCATCGCCACTGGATCATAGGCGCGAACACGACCACCAGCTTCGATAATGCTTTCGATCAATACACGACTGGGTGCTTCACGCAGATCATCGGTGTTGGGTTTAAACGAGAGACCCCAGACAGCGAAGGTTTTGTTTTCTATGTTGCCGTCAAAGTGTTTCATCAGTTTTGCAAACAGTACATGTTTCTGACGATCGTTGACGTTATCAACAGCTTCAAGTAACTCGGCTTTGTAGTCTTTGCTTTTCGCCGTTTGGATCAGGGCTTTGACGTCTTTTGGAAAGCATGATCCACCGTAGCCACAACCCGGATAAATGAAGTGGTAACCAATTCTGGGGTCTGAACCGATACCTACGCGGACGTCTTCGATGTCTGCGCCAAGACGATCGGCGATGTTGGACAGTTCGTTCATGAAACTGATTTTTGTCGCCAGCAATGAGTTGGCAGCGTACTTGGTCAGCTCGGACGATTTGCGGGACATAAAAATGAGTCGATCACGACGGTTTCTGCAAAACGGCGCATACAACTCACGCATTTGCTCGATCGCATAGTCGTCATCGGTGCCGACAACGATACGATCGGGCTTCATGAAGTCCTCAATCGCCGCGCCTTCTTTCAGGAACTCGGGATTGGAGAGCACGACATAGTCGATTTTTTCACCGCGGCTGTTGAGTCCGTCGCGCAGCACGCTTTCGACCATGTCGCCGGTGCCGACAGGTACAGTAGATTTGGTCACTACCAGCTTGCGTGTGGTCATACGATCAGCAATCGTTTTCGCTACAGCGGCAACGTACTGCATATCGGCAGAGCCATCTTCGTCAGGTGGTGTACCCACAGCGATGAATTGCATCTCACTGTGTGCGACCGCCTGATCCATATCGGTGGTGAAGCCAAGACGCTCGGCTTCGACGTTGCGTTTGATGACGTCGTCGAGGCCTGGCTCGTAAATTGGGATAATGCCTTTTTTGAGGTTATCGACTTTGGTTTGATCAACGTCGACACACAATACCTCGTTGCCCACGTCTGCCAACAGAGATCCTGTTACAAGGCCAACGTAGCCAGATCCATAAACGGTTACTTTCATTTCAAGTCCACACAGTTGTAAAGTTTCTCGCGGCGCAAGGGCGAGTACGCTTTCAGATATCGGATTATAGTTGAGTACCCTTAGCGCGCCTATTCCAATAATATGAAGTTAACGCAATATATGGGCCAGCGAATCTTGGCAGAATAAGATTTTTAAGCAACTAAGTTATTGAAAAATAGTGTTAAATCAACGGCGATGGGCGCGCAGCGTCTCTCGCTTGCCCGGTGGGCCCGGTAAACGCTCAACCGAAAACCCGACAGCCTCGAGATTTCGCCGAATACGACCCTTGGCACAGTAGGTGACGAGCGTACCCCCCGGCACAAGGCATTCGAACAGAAGCTGCAAGCGGTCGCTGCGCCAACACTCCGGATTTTCATCCGGGCTGAAAGCATCCAGATACACTGCATGAAAGTCGCAGTGTGGTGACTGCCAGTGTGTGAAATCAACCGGGTGGAGGTACAAGGTGACCCACTCGTTGACTATTCGCCGGGTGGTGTCAGCCGGCACCCACTCCGCAAACACTTGTCGACACTGTGCTACCAAGTGATCAGCGATACCAATGGAGGTAAAGTCGAGTGCGTCGAACGTTTGCGCATCGATGGGTTGATGCTCTATCGCGTGATAGTTCAACGGTACCTTGTGGTGCTCCGCAATGGCTGCGGTCAGCAGAAAATTCAGACCAAGACCAAATCCTACCTCAAGGACGTCGCAGGCTTTGCCACTCACGCATCGTTGACGAACGCCCGAACCGTCAGTGTAGATCTGCGTTGATTCGCGGGTTGCGCCGTGCACCGAATGGTAGGTTTGACGATAACGATGGGAATAGACAGTTTTGGATCCGTCGGCAGTCGGTTCTATAACATCACGCTCTGCCATGCACAGCTCGCCGGTTAGTGATGGTAACGCGTCAGGGTTCGGTGCCGTCTGTTAGCAGTTGGCCAGTCTGAGTTTGAGTTCCTGACATTGCTGCAGGTAATCACTGGTGCTTTTTGGCATTGGCACGCGAGCACGTGCAATCCAGTTCATCAGGTCTCGACCACGACGTACCGTCTTTTGTGCATGCTCCATCGTGTAGAGACATTTGCGAGAGGCGTCGAAGGGCATATCGGGTTGGAAGTCTGCGAGCTTTTCGCCGGTTGCGACGAATCTTGGCCAAATATCAAAGTTGGTCGTGTCGCTTTTCATGGTTTCGCATTCGCATTTTGCAGCGATACAAAATTCGTCAACCAAGCCATTGATGTCGGCATATTCAGGTCTTCCGCGAAAGGTCTGTTTGATCGTGCGGGCCAACAGATCGATGTTGCTCATGGTTTGCGCAACTTTGATGTAGCGGCTTTCATAGTAGTCTTTCATACAGATAGTGAACGCACGAAAGGGCTCACCCCAGAGTTCATCAATGCCCTCTTCACCGCTGTGATGTTTGACTTGAGTGCCGAGCTCCAGTGCGTCTTTAAAACATTGACCACACTGTTTCATTAACTCGTTTTCCCGGCCGACTTTCACGCCAAGTTCTTCGAGCTCAACAATTTTGGTAAAGAGATCTGTAGCGCGGTTAAACAGGGCCCCTGCGAGCATCGCAGCGTTGACCCGCTTCATTGCCGGGTTGGTCTGGTTTTCGTACGCCGTTCTGGCAAGCTCCATTCTGTCACCGGGGGTATTGATGCCAGGTTCGGTATGATGAAAGGCGCGTCGGGTGAGATTGTCTATCAGAATTTTGCGATTCGGGAGAGTGTCGGGGGGCGGTGCGTAATAACGAATCCATTGATCGTTGTAATACACGTACGATCTGTTTTCGCGCCGGGTCAGGGTGCCGTTCGGGATCTGCTCGCCGTTGAAGAGGTCCCAGCCACCGGACAGTCTGAACAGGTGGCTGTCCAAATCAATCGCCGGATCAGCGTGCATCGTCGCCCTGGCGGCCTCGGTGGCGCTGTAGCGTTGGTCATCAGCTCGACTGGCGCTAGCTTGGTTTGCGCCATTGTGCGCCGGGCTGCGTCGATCGGTGCTGATCTTGTCTGTGGTGGATACTAGTGCCATAAAATCTTCTGGAGTATGCGACCGGCGCGAATTATAGCGCTGTTACTCAATCCGTATGCCACTGATAGCGGCAAAATCGGTCTGGCGTTGTTAAAAAATACTGATGCTCGGTTCAAAATTACCCAATTTCATGAAATGGGGGCGTCGGGGTTGAGGCGGTTTTATCGTGCCAAGAGACATTAACACGTTGTTTTTTATGGACATTTCGAGAAATTGGAGCGTTATCGTACGTGGGTGCGTGTAGTTTTTTTCCCTCAGCACCCTGTCAATTCGTAGCCTGCCCGGTGCCCGGTTAAGCGTTTTTGGCGACCACTACCGCCCGGACAGGTGCCGGGTGGCCCTCAATCGTGCGGGTGCTGTCCGCCGGGTCCAGCGAGTCGGCGAGTGACTCAAACGGCATCCAGGCTGTGGTTCGCTGCTCTGCCACGGACGTAGGCGCAACAGACACACACCTGACATCGTCAAATCCGCCACTTTTTACCCAGTCGATCAGCAGAGATTCGCTGGGTAACTGCCAGACGTTTCTCATGCGGGCATAACGTCCGTCGATCATCAAAGCACCACGAGTATTTTGGTCAGTGTCGGCCGGTGTATCAATCAGCGATTCAAGCACCAGTTCACCGCCGGGTGCCAAAGTGTCTTTGAGCGCTTTGATATGACGCTCTGGATCTCGCCGGTGCGACAGTACACCCATCGAGAAAACGGTGTCGAAAGTTTGCAGGGCGGCAGGGAACTGTTCCAGCGTTAGCGGTAGCAGTAAAATAGAATTAATATTAGATAAATACGATAAGACGTTGAATTGATAGTTAAAAAGTAAACCCGGATCAATGCCAACGGTGACCGCAGCACCGGCGGCATGCATACGCCACAGGTGGTAACCGTTACCGCACCCGACATCCAGTACTCGCCGTCCTGCCAGTGAGCTGATATGCGGTGAGAGGCGATCCCATTTGTGGTCAGAGCGCCATTCTGTGTCGATGGATGTTCCTGCCAACTGCCACGGACCCTTTCGCCACGGAATAAACGCCTGCAAAAGTGTTGTTAGTGTCGCTTGAGTGTCAGCGTCGGGTGCTACGTGGGGCGCCATGTTAACGACGCCATTGTCAATGCGGTAGCCGCGGGTACCGGGTGTATTGAACGCAGGCTTTGCACCTGTGTTGGATTCTGCACCCGAATTTGCGGCCGCGTTCGAACCCGAAGCCGCGTTTGGACAGGGGTCTTGATTTGAGTCAGTATGTGGCGTTGAGTCAGTGCTCGCCACCAGGGCGTCCACGACTGGGGCGTCCACGACTGCGTTCAGAAGCTCGATGATTTGAGTATAGGCACTGTCCCACTTCGCCTGATCACCGTGACGGATGGACCGCCACTGTGCATCGGTGGCGGCAACCAATTGTGCGATATGCGATGGCGACAGGTAACCGGCCAGTGCACGTTCGAAGGCACCAGGTGAGTGTTGCAGGTGTGGTGTTGACTTTGTCACCGGATCGCAATTAGAGACATAAAGTTAAAACACTGAAACCACACAGCAACATGTTGAAAGCCTGCGTTTGTCAGACGCTGTTCATGTGTTGTTAAGGTGTCAGGTATCAACACATTCTCAAGGGCTGTTCTTTTTTGCGCAATTTCAAGTTGGGAGTAACCGTTGGCGGCCTTGAACTGCTCATAACTCTCGGTGTAGAGCTGTTGCACTTCAGCGTCTGCGAATCGGATTTTTTCGGACAGAATCAGTGCACCGCCAGGTCGCATGCCGCTGGCGATCTTGTTGAGCAGTGGCTCTCGATGGACCGGATCAATAAACTGCAACGTGAAGTTCAGAGCGACCACCGATGCTCCGGTTATCTCGATAGCGCTGGCATCCGCCAACACGAATTCTATCGGTGACAGCCTTGAGGTTTCGGTGTGTCGCTCGGTGCAGACATCGAGCATGGCGCGTGAGGTGTCTACCGCAACGATGCGTGCCCGAGCGTGCGGAATGTGTTGTTGCATCGCGTACGCCGTTGCGCCGAGCGAGCAGCCCAAATCGTAGCAGTTCGAGTCTTCTGCGGCGTAGCGGCCTGCCAATAGTCCGGTTTGCGCAATAATCGTGTGGTAGCCGGGTATTGAGCGGGTCAGCATGTCCGGAAACACCGACGCGACGTTTTTATCAAACGAAAAGCCGCCAATTCGCCCCAGAGGCTCGGCAAACAAAGTATCTTTGACACCGGTTACCGGTGTGGCAGTGGGATCTGAGTCTTGCGACATGGCTGAAAACTGATGGGAAGCGTATGGCGTTGGAGGTACAATGATAACTGAAGCTGTGTACCAGCCACACCGGTTTTCTCGCGCAACAACCTGTCTGTCCGAAATACCGCACTAACAATCTCGAAAAACAGACCAGCACCCGGGTCCACTCGAAAGAGCCGTATACGGGGACAGTCATACAAAGAGCGACGAACCCGTCACCATGCAAACCGGAGTCACGCAACCCAGCGGCGCATCAACTGGCTGGCAAGAACTGGGGCGGGGTGCGCGGCACACATTGCCGATGATCGTAGGTGCGATTCCGTTCGGTATTCTGTTCGGAGCGCTGGCAACGTCGGTTGGCTTATCCCCCTTCACCACTATGGCGCTCTCGCTACTGGTATTTGCCGGTTCTGCGCAATTTATAGCAGCCACCCTGGTCGGACAGGGCGCTGGCGTGTTGGTGATCATCGCGACCACGTTTGTGGTCAACCTTCGGCATGCCTTGTATGCGGCGTCACTCGGTCCTTATCTCCGAGGCCTTTCCTGGCGCTGGCTGGTACCGCTGGGTTTTGCCCTCACAGACGAAACCTATGCCGTGGTGATAAAACGGTTTGAAACTGCTGACAGCTCGCCTCTGCGTCACTGGTATTACCTCGGGTCAGCCGTGTCGATGTATCTGAACTGGCAACTGTGCACCGCTGTGGGTATCGTGGCGGGCCAGAAGCTGTCCGGACTGGCAGATTTCGGGCTGGAGTTCGCGTTGGTTGTCACGTTCATTGGCATTGTAATACCGCTGGTGCGTAACACGGCTATGTTAGTGTGTGCGGTCACCGCAGCCGTGTTGTCCATACTGCTGTTCGAGTTGCCACATCAGCTTGGCTTGATGGTCGCCAGTGGCGGGGCTATTGCCATGGGCGTGCTGACTGAGGCCGTCCTCAGGCCGTCATGAGGCCGTCATGAGGCCTTTCGAGCCATGAGTATCTCCGAACAAATCATTATGGTGCTCGGCATGTTGGCGGTCACTTTTGGCGTACGATTCCCTGTGTTAAAACTGGCTGGTGCGAGAGAGCTACCGCTGTGGTTGCGCCGGGCGTTACGGTATGTGCCGGTCGCGGTGTTAACCGCAATCGTTTTTCCGATGATGCTGATGCCAGAGGGTGTGGTGACAGTCTCTCTACACAATGCCCAGTTAGTGGCAGGCATTGTGGCGATGATTATTGCGGCGATGACACGTCATCTGATGCTGACTATTGTGGTTGGCTTGTCTGTATTTTTATTGTTGAGGTATCTATAAGTGAATGGTCGTCTCAGTAACACCAACGTGACCGGGGAGGAGGTGTTGGTATCGCCCCGGACGTTGCGGTCTGCGCACCCGCGAAGCGCGCGTGCAACAGCAACCGTCGAGCAGGGAAGACGTGAGGTCGAAGCCATTCTGGATGGCCATGATTCGAGATTGTTAGTGGTGGTGGGGCCGTGCTCCATTCATGATATTGACGTAGCACAGGACTACGCCAAGCGACTGCTGGCTTTACGCAACAGCGTCTCTGACACCATGAACATTGTCATGCGAGTCTACTTTGAAAAGCCGCGCACGACGGTAGGCTGGAAAGGGCTGATCAACGACCCGGACCTCAATGATTCATTTAATATCAAAAAAGGGTTGGGGCTTGCGCGCGAATTGTTGGTGTGGCTGGCAGAGTTGGGGTTGCCGGCCGGTACCGAAGCTCTGGACCCTATCACACCTCAGTATCTGTCCGATTTATTCTCATGGGCTGCGATCGGCGCGCGAACGACAGAATCACAGACGCACCGCGAAATGTCGAGTGGTTTATCAACAGCGGTGGGTTTTAAAAATGGCACGGATGGTAGCCTGTCGGTGGCGATCAATGCGTTAAAATCGGCGTCGAGTCCGCACCAGTTTTTGGGTATCAATGGTGAAGGTCAAGCCGCTATTATAAAAACGCGCGGTAATCGTTATGGCCACATTATTCTTCGTGGTGGACGTGAACCCAACTATGACGCTGTGAATGTGGCGTTGGCGAGCAAGGCGTTGTCCGAGGCGGGATTGCCCGAGCGCATCATGATCGACTGCTCGCATGCCAACTCGCATAAAAACCATGAGTTGCAACCTCTGGTCGCTGCCAATGTGGTTGATCAGATTGTAGCTGGCAACACCGCCATAATGGGTGCAATGCTGGAGAGCCATATCCATGCTGGCCAACAGTCACTGGGCGAGACAGAGCTCGCTTATGGGGTATCCATAACAGACGCCTGCATAGACTGGGAGACCACCGAAGCCACGCTTCTGGACATGCACCAAAAATTACTTAACCTCAAGCGCGCCGATAAAAAAGCCTAGACACCTTGCGGTCTATGAATACAGGGGCCAGTCACCTCTGATTCGGCAAAAGTCAGGTAACACAATTCGGGGCACTGGCTCGTAATAGACTTGGGCCAGTTTAAGATTGGCGTGTGGTTTTGGGCGCTGTGTTTTTCTTGAGCCTGGTTATGTAGGCTTT
>CALDUO010000194.1 GCA_937923745.1 uncultured Granulosicoccaceae bacterium | reverse complement strand
GGACACGGTTGTATTAAACGACGAGCTGATGGTAGTGGGCAACACACAAGCCAGCGGACGGGACTTGCCGGGGTTGGGTGTTGGTGGCGTGACTGTGTATATCAGGCAAGATGATCAATGGGTCGTGGATGCCGAGCTGCGTGCGCCGTTCCCCAGTGAGGGTAATCGTTTTGGCGCGGCGGTGGCGGTCAGTGGCAATCTTATTGTTGTGGGAGCGCCAGGTGACAGGAGTCTGGCCACCGGTATCAACGGTGACGAGACACCGGCTACTGCTTATGCCTCCGGTGCCGTACACGTTTTTGAACGAAATGCCGGGGGCTGGACACGTGTGGCCTATTTAAAAGGTCGGGTCACCTCTGGAGGCGACCGTTTCGGTGCTGCTGTCGCTATCGACAACAACCTGATTGCTGTGGGTGCCACTGGCGACGAAAGTGCCGCGACAGGTCTTTCGGGCAACGAATCTGACAGCGGCGTCTTCGGTGCCGGTGCGGTTACCATCTTCACCCGTGATTCACTGGGCGCTTTTATTCAAAGCGACTACCTGAAACCACGCAGTGTCGATGTGCTGGATGGGTTTGGTCAGTCACTGGCATTGCAGGGTGACACGCTAGTGGTCAGTGCGGTTGACGAAGACGGGTCAGTGCCTGGTGTCAATGCGGACACCACAGACAATCGTGCTGATGGGTCGGGCGCAGTGTCTGTGTTTCTTCGGGTCAACGGACAATGGCAACAGCAGGCCTTTCTGAAAGCATCCAATCCCGATCGTCGCGACCGGTTTGGTCAGTCGATATCGTTGCACGGCAATCTGCTGGCTGTATCGGCCGTGGGTGAGGACGGTGGTGATGGTGGTGTTAACGCAGACGCATTGGATAACACGCGTCGCAACGGTGGTGCCGTCTATCTTTTCCAACGACGTGATAACCGGTGGCAGCAGGACGCCATTCTCAGACCATCAGCACCACAGACCGGCAGCGGGTTTGGGTTGTCGCTGTCGTTAGGGCGTGGAGCATTGGCAGTTGGAGCACCGTTTCGAACCGGACCCGGCGGCGTGAGTGGCGGTGGCGCTGTGTTCGTTTATCGTTAACGCAAAAGTTGGCACTCTTCCGGGGACGCGGTAGTATGGCGAAAAGCGCCTGACCGGCTGTTGGGTTTATCGCCCGAGCCAGCATCACGGGTCGACAGGCCCGGTTGCAATCCCAGTTGATTTTTCGGCTCATCGCTGCCGGACAAGGCTTGTCCAAGCCTCGTCCAAGGTCTGCGGCCAAGGTTCGCGGCCAAGGTTCGCGGCAAGAGTTTGCCAAAGACTCGACAAGGCCCCGAAGGCGCCTGTCACTGACTATCCGGAGATTGAATGAAACTAATAAACACCCGACCAGCGATCTTGCTGTCCTTCGTTGCCGCATGTGCGTTGTCCACTGCCGTTTTTGCTGCAGAAGATATCAAGATCGGCTTCGTGACGACACTCACAACCGGCGGCGCTGTTATCGGTAACGACCAGCGTGATGCGGTTAATCTCGCGATGGAACAACTCGGCAACACCATGGGCGGCAAACCCGCGACCATACTGTTTGAAGACGATGGGTTTAAACCTGAAATTGGCAAGCAGGTGACCGACAAACTGATCAAACAGGACAAGGTCGATATCATGGCCGGTTACATTTGGTCGCATGTGTTGATGGCCTCTTACCGATCGGTGGTGAATGCTGACAAAATCCTGATCAGCGCCAACGCCGGTCCATCACCACTGGCCGGTAAATTGTGTCACGCCAATTTCTTCTCAACCTCGTGGCAAAACGACCAGACACCCATGGCGATGGGTGAGCTGCTGAACTCCAAAGGTGTCAAGTCACTGTACGTCATGGCACCCAACTACGCCGCCGGGAAAGACATGGTCGCTGGCGTTGAACGTACGTTTAAGGGTGAGATTATCGGTCGGGATCTGACAAAGTGGGGAGCTGATGCGCAGCTTGATTTTTCGGCGGAGCTCGCGAAAGCCCGTGCATCCGGTGCTGAAGGATTATTTGTATTTTACCCCGGCAAAGCCGGTGGCGCTTTTATTCAACAGTACACACAAGCCGGTCTGCAATCCGAGCTGCCACTGTACACTGTGTTCACCGTTGATTCGCTGTCATTACCCAAGTTGCAGGCCGGTGGCCTCGATGGTGTTATGGGATCTGAAATGACGTTGTTCTGGTCACCCGATCTCGACGCACCACAAAACCGTATTTTTGTTGATGGTTTTCGGGAAAAGTATGGTCGTTACCCATCGTTCTATGCAGCACAAGCCTACGATGCCATTAACCTGATTAATGCTGCGGCTGCCGAACTCGATGGTGACCTGTCAGATACCGATGCAGTGCGTGCTGTGTTGGAGAAAGCAGATTTTCCATCAGTGCGTGGCAACTACACCTACGGCAAGAACCACATGCCGATCCAGAATTTCTACTCGCGACAGGTTGTTGCTGATGCTGACGGAAACTGGTCAACCAAAATCACTGGCACGGTATACGAAAATCATCAAGACAGTTATGCCAGCGAGTGCAAACTGTAAAGGGCATCACGCGAGGCCCATCAAAACGCCGTCTGTGGTTTAGTCGTTCAAGTGTTGCGCTGAACCACAGATGAACGTTGTGATGCGTCGCTCCTGTTCGCGGCCGATTTTTCCCTTTAGGATATAACCTGAACTGTGACGACCATGATTGCAGTGCAGACCATCAACGGTCTGCAACTGGGCATTTTGTTGTTTCTGTTGTCGTCAGGCCTGACGCTTACGTTTGGCATCATGGACCTGATCAATTTGTCGCATGCCTCGTTTTATATGTTGGGGGCGTTTGTCTGTGCGTCTCTGACTGTGTTAACCGGCTCTTTCCTGCTGGCTATTGTCATGGCTGTTCCCATCACGGCGTTTATCGCATTCGTGGTCGAATGGAGCATAGTGGGACGTCTCTATCAGCGTGATCATCTGGACCAGCTTCTGGCCACGTTCGGGTTAATTCTTGTGGCTGACACATTGGTGCATTGGTTCTGGGGACCCTCTGGACTTGCAGTGCCGCTACCCGCGTGGTTGCAGGGGCAGGTCAGTTTGGGTGCTTCCTTGTTTGATCCTGCTATCGTGATTCCAACCTATCGCCTGCTAGTGCTTGGTTTTGGTATTGCGGTGGCGTTGGGTTTATTTTGGTTGGTGGGGTATACCCGAACCGGTATGCTGATTCGTGCCGGTGCGTCGAATCGTGTGATGTTAAGCGCACTGGGTGTCAATGTACGCCTGCTGTTCACAGGTGTGTTTGCATTGGGTTCTGTATTCGCCGCGTTAGCTGGCATGTTGATAGCGCCAGTTACCGAAGCCTCGATTGGCATGGGTAACGACATCATTATCACGGCGTTTGTGGTGGTGATTATAGGTGGTGTCGGATCCATCAAAGGTGCGCTTCTCGCGGCATTGTTTATCGGTTTGGTTGACACTTTCGGACGGGCATTTCTGGATGTGCTGCTGATGCAAATTATGTCTTCGCAAGCGGCCGAGACAGCAGCACCTGCAATCTCGGCCATGCTTATTTATTTATTAATGGCAGTGATTCTGGTGGTCAAACCTCAGGGTCTTTTTCCTCCTGCGCAGCGGTAGCCCTGCATGACTGATTCCCGGCTACCCACTGGCGTTGCACTGATCACACTGATTCTCCTCGCGGGTGTGCCGCTGTCGTTGTATTACGCGGGGCACATTTTTTGGCTGGATATTTTTACCCGTGCGGTCGTTTTGGCGATCGCAGCTGCCAGTTTAAATCTTATGCTGGGTTTTGCCGGATTAGCGTCGTTTGGTCACGCCGCCTATCTGGGTATTGGCGCTTATGCTGTGGGTGTACCGGCGTATTACGAGACCTACGGTGGTGGTGGCATGATAGCCAGTTACAGTGGGTGGTGGCACCTTGGATTAGCGTTGGGTGCGAGTGCTTTGTTTGCAGCGGTTACAGGTGCAATCAGTCTCAGAACCCGTGGTATTCATTTCATAATGATCACTATGGCGTTTGGTCAAATGCTTTTTTATTTATTGGTTTCGATTGATGAATACGGGGCTGATGACGGTATGACTGTGGACCTGACATCCCAGTTTTCGCACGTTGATCTCAGTGATCCGGTCATGCTGTTCGGTATTTGTTATGGGTCTTTGCTGCTTTTGTTGTTGTTGCAGTACCGCCTCAAGCACTCTCATTTTGGTCGGATACTCGCTGCGATCAAACAAAACGAAAACAGAACCCGGGCATTGGGCGTTAATACCTTTTATTACAAACTGACCGCTTATGTGTTAGCCGGTGTTATCTGCGCTTATGCAGGTGTGCTGATGGCCAATTTTTCAACATTTATATCGCCGGGCATGATCGAATGGACCCGCTCGGGTGAGCTGATGTTTATGGTGATCCTCGGCGGTACCGCATGGGTGTTCGGACCCGTCGTCGGAGCCATGATATTTGTACTGCTTGAGTATTTTCTCGCGGGTTTGACCGTCTACTGGCATCTGCCGTTTGGGCTGTTGTTGATACTGACAGTACTGCTGTTCCGGGGTGGGCTTGGCGGCATGTTGCAACGCATTGGGGCAACACGCGGTGAGGGGCAATCATGATCACCGGTCATGATGCGGCACAGACAGGAGTAGCACGGTGATGCTGGAGGTCAGTGCGCTGTCAAAACATTATGGCGGTGTCAAAGCAACTGATCAGGTAAATCTCAACGTGAAAGCTGGCGAGTGCCACGCGATCATCGGACCCAATGGTGCGGGCAAAACCACGTTAATCGGTCAGCTGTGCGGTGAGCTGTTGTCAGACGCGGGTGTCATTTTTTTTCAGGGTCGCAATGTCACGGGTCTGCCCATGCACCGTCGGGTTCAGTTGGGTCTGGCCCGGTCGTTTCAGATTACGTCTGTATTTGATGACATGACAGTGCTCGCTAACGTTGCGGTGGCGGTGCAAGCCAATCGTGGTCATTCATTTCGGTTTTGGCGTCCCGTGAGTCGCAACGAGAGCATCAACGCAAGAGCGTTGGAGGTGTTACGTCTTGTCGGTATGGAGGTTCAACACCAACAGCTTGCAGGGGCGTTGTCGCACGGTGAGAGACGACAGCTCGAAATTGCGATGGCGCTGGCGACCGAACCGCAATTGTTGCTGCTGGATGAACCGATGGCCGGTATGGGCGCTGAGGAATCCAACGCGATGCTGGCGATGCTGCAGGCGTTAAAAGGCGATATCACCCTGTTGTTGGTAGAACACGATATGGATGTCGTATTCTCATTGGCAGACACCATTTCAGTACTGGTTTACGGTCAAGTGATCGAGACCGGATCCCCCGCGCAAATTCGCAACAGCGCAACAGTCAGGGAGGCCTATTTGGGTGATGCTGGCTAACACCAAAAAAGCGGGCTCATCGGCATCGACGGTGTTGCTGGATGTCAAAGACCTTCAGGTCCACTACGGGCGTAGCCAAGCGTTATTTGATATAGATTTCCATCTGTGTGAGGGCGAGGTGGTCACGCTGCTCGGCCGCAACGGTATGGGCAAAACCACGACACTGCATG
>CALDUO010000193.1 GCA_937923745.1 uncultured Granulosicoccaceae bacterium | reverse complement strand
ACGCTTTAAGCTCCGTTTGCAGGAAGGGTAAAAAGCAGCACATGCTGTGACGACAACCAGCGCTATCGCTGGTTGTCCGTATGCTCTGATGGCCGATCAATATATACGCCTCTGATAACACAGGTGCTTCTGGCAATACAGTCTTCTCAGGCGCCATCAAAAACCACCAAATCTTACACCCACTGCACCATACCCTTACCGAACCGGCGCTCCGTACCGGCGCTGTTTTGGTGACACAGGATAACGCAAGCTCGCACCAATATCGCCGCACTCTAGAGACCTTCCGGTGGTGACCTTCAGGGAGTGCGGAGCTTGTTACCGACGGTACACCAACTTGGCAACGAAGGCTGTCAAGGCGACAAGCACTATAAGCGAGTACTCAAGCACAACAACTGTAAGGGGTGGATGCTCCGAGGCCCCGCCAATATAGACGCCATACCAATACGACAGCAGTACGGCGTAGCTCGCCGTCCAACTCCACCAACGGGGGTACAGTACGGCAAACGGCAGTAGCCACGCGACATACCACGGGTTCAGTACCGGCAGGCACAACAAAAACAGCCCGAATAACCAGTCGCCCCTGAAAGCTGCTCGCGAGTGTACCCATTGATGTGATTCTGTTGAACCGCCGGTCGTACCGTGGCGTGTCTCTGCTGGCCTCAACAAACGGCGCAGACAACTGATACCGCCGTACAGCACAAACAAGAGCAACAGCAGCCATTTGGTGAGCGTGAAATCTATAAACCCCACTGCCAACAAATAGAGCGGTGCGTTAAATAACCAACTGTCCGCCATGGCCACCAGGCCCTCTGGCACCCAAATACGCAGACTGCCAAAGGCTGCGGTGATCAGCGCCAACGACCCAACGAAACCAACCGAGAACCACAACCATAAAGACACCGACCGTGCGCGGGTCAACAAATAAGGCAGCGCCAAAATGGCAAACACTTTCGAACCCACGGCCAGCGCCAGTGCAACTCCCGCGACCAACGCCCTGTTTTTATAGATGGCATAGACGCTGATCATCATGCCAAGCACCGCATAAATATCCGGATGTGCCGTTAGCGAAAATTCTTTCAGTAACAGCGGAGACCACGCATACAGCAGCAAGGCATTACCGGCACCCAGTCGATACAACATCACCAAGACAAGCAAATCTGCCAGACCTGCGAGCAACTGAAGCGGCCAAATCTCCGCCGGAGCCAACCAATAGCCCACCGCAAACAGCCACTGACTGACCGGACCATAAACCGTTGCAACATTAGGATAGTTAATCAGCGACAACACCGGCTCGAACAACTCCGGCACATCGACATCAAAAAAATACTCGGGCGCCAATGTGTAGGGATCATGGGTCGTCGCAGTCTGAAACCCGTCCCAGAGGTATCGCCAATAATCGTCCTCAAACAAAGGCTCACCAATCAGAGAAACCAACCGTAACACCACAGCACTGAGGAGTATCCACCGAAAGTCGATGTACCGTTGCCGTTGATAGAAACCCCACAGCGCCCATACGGTGCACAGCATCATGCTGGCAGAGAGCACTAAAAACTGTGGCAACGCCAACGCACCGGGCTGGCGCGATATCACACAGATGACCACCCACAGCAACAACACAATCAGAAATTGCCCCCACGGAAACGTGTTCGATCGGGGCCGCCAAAAATGTGATACACCGGGGAAATTGGATGGAACCATTAACTTATTCAAAACTCTCAGACTCCATGTATAACGATAGACATGTCACAGTGATTATCCCGGCGCTCAACGAAGCGCCATCGATCGCTCACGTGGTGAACGGCCTGAACAGTCTGCGCGTGTGCAATCGGTGCCAAAAAGTAGTCGACACCGCGCCATGCAAGGACCCGGCGATCTTACCAAATCCCGCCCCACTGCACTCCGACTTTGCCGAGTTCTGTGCCTGTGACTACATGGGTGCTGTTGTGAAAGTCGTTGACCGAATCGTCGTCGGCGATAATGGCTCTACCGACTGCACGGCAGCTATTGCGTCAGCACACGGCGCAATGTGCGTCCACGAGTCAGAGCGCGGTTATGGTGCGGCCTGCCTCGCAGCACTGGCAGCGGCACCCGACAAGGATCTCATCGTGTTTGTAGACGGTGACCACTCAGTGGCACCACAAGAATTGCCGTTGCTGCTCGAACCACTGGTAAACGGGGCTGATCTTGTCATTGGTTCTCGCACACTGGGTCACTGCGAACACGGCGCTCTATCGGTACCACAGGTGCTGGGCAATCAACTGGCCAGCTATATCATGCGTTTGCTTTGGCAACAGAAGGTCACAGACCTCGGTCCCTTCCGAGCGATCACCGACGAAGCACTCAATAACATTGGCATGACCGACAAACAATTTGGCTGGACCGTCGAAATGCAGGTCAGAGCCATGCAGCTGTCACTCAAAACACTGGAAGTGCCAGTTAGCACGCACAGACGTATTGGCCGATCAAAAATCAGCGGAACCCTCAAGGGTGTCGCAGGTGCTGCTCACGGCATACTGGGTACCATCGGCAAGCTTTACTGGCGTCAGCTAGCAGGTGCTGGCAAACCACAGCCCCGGCAACGCGCTTACCCGACCATCACACCACTCAACAACAGAACAGGCAAACCATCATGACGATCGGTAATTGCACCCAACCGGGTCAATAGCATGGTAGTACGTAAACGGTTTATTGCCTCGGCACTCACCATCGTTGTATTGGCAGCGGTGGCTTTATGGTATGTATTGTTTGCGAATGCCAACAAGGCCGAACTTGATACACGTTGGGCTGCGCACGATAACAACAGCACGTTAACGGTAGATCATTCTACCTGGCAAACCCTGCTTGACGACTACCTGGTGTCAGACACCGATGATGGCGTTAACCTGTTCGACTACGCAGGCTTGATCGACGACGACAGACAACCACTCGACGACTACATGGCGCTACTCGAGCAAACCGACCCGCTCGCACTCAACCGCGCTGAACAAAAAGCTTACTGGTTTAATTTATACAACGCTGCGACGGTACGACTGATTCTCGACAACTACCCGCTGCAGTCAATCACACAGCTCGGCAGTAACCCTACCGAATTCGGCCCCTGGAACGAAGACGCTGTTGTAATCAACGGCATAGACTTGAGCCTGAACGACGTCGAGCACCGCATTATTCGCCCGCTCTATAATGATTACCGCATCCATTTTGCCGTTAACTGCGCGAGTATTGGTTGCCCGAATCTTGCCGCTGAAGCATTTATTGCCGACACACTCGACGAACAACTCGATACTGCAGCCAACGAATATTTGACACACCCGCGCGGGCTGGAGATTCAGGGATCAACACTTAACCTATCCACGCTCTTCAAATGGTATGCCGATGATTTTGGTGCAAATCAAACCGAGGTTCTCGCCACGCTCGCAAAACATACCAGCGAAGAGACCCAACTCGCTCTTTCAAACTTTAACGGCTCACCTAACTACGACTACGACTGGTCACTCAACGGTTATTGCAGTGTTGATGACGCGTGTGGTGAATAGTCGAGCAACAACCGGAAATCACTGATGAAAAAACTATCAACACTGCTGATTATGTTGAGCATGTCAGCCACCGCCTACTCCGAGGGATCACCGTGGTTACCGGCTGATGACACCACCACGTTAAGTCTGTCGTTCACATCCGGCTCAACCGAAGACTTCTTCATTGGCGAGACCAGCACTAACTTGGGCGGCGATCTTGAAGGTACCTTTGTCTGGCTGAATGCGAGCTACGGTTACGACGATATCTGGGCGTTTGATGCTCGCGCCGGATATGCCACGACACAATTTGAAAGTAACCCGGAAGAGCAAAGCGATTTTGCAGACACCAGCATCGGCGTGAGTTACCAGTTTATTAATGAATTTGAGGCAGATAACGGATTGCCTACGATATCGGCGCGCTTGGGTTACACGTTTGGTGGAGACTATGAAACCGACCTGATCGATGCTATCGGTGACGGCGCATCCGGCGTGGACTTGAGTCTCTTGTTAGGCAAGTCAGTCACACCGGAACTCTCTGTATTTAGCGACCTCAGTTATCGCCAGCGCAATAACGGTGTTGCCGATGGCGTTAAGTTTCTGGTTGGTGGTTATTACACCTCGCCCATACCCCGATTGGGCTTTCAGCTCTCGGTGGCAGGGGTTCGCACCGACAGTGACGTCAATATTGGTGACCCGGGCTTCGGAGTGGAACAGTTCTCGCAAACAGATCGTGACTCTGACTGGGTAATTGCCGGTGCCAACTACGGTTTGGAAAACGGCATTGGCCTCGGCTTTTCATATTCATCGGTCATTAACGGCAAGAACGTCGCTGACAGCGATATCGCAACATTTAACTTGTCTTATACCTTTTGATTGGTTCAATAAGCCAGTATAAAACCCACCACTGATTGTGTGTTCATGCACATGGACAGTGATCACTGAGATGACCCTGGTTTGACCGACAACACTGTCGGTCGGTCCACCCGTCAACAACTAACAACGACCCTGTATAGGTAATCACCATGAACAACTCAAGTCTTTTGCTTCCGGCACTTGCGGTTTTATTGTTATCAGCGTGTGGCGGAGGCTCCTCAGTGAGCCCGGCAGCAACGGCCCCCGCAGATACGACAACGCCTGCATCAAACACCACGCCCCCCGCATCGAACACGACACCAACACAAGCAGCCGACTTACGCACCGGACGATTCGTAGATTCAGCCGTTGCGGGTTTGTCTTACGCGACCGCAACCCAAAGCGGCGTAACTGCCGCCGACGGTTCTTTTAGTTACAGAGACGGTGAAGCCGTTACATTCTCTATTGGTGATATTGTTCTGCCGACAACACCAGGCGCTGATGTGGTCACACCCCTTTCGGTGTTTTCAACCACCAATATTGCCGACACTCGCGTGATGAATTTGGCCAGACTGTTACAAACACTCGACACCGACGGTGATCCGGTTAACGGTATCACGCTGGCCGATGCGGCCAGTGCCAGTGCAACCGGATTAGCGTTGGATTTTGCCGCTGCTGATTTTGAAAACCAAGTGGTGAACCTCGTGGCAAACAGTGGCTCGGTCAATACAGAGCTGGTTAATGGCATCGAAGCGCTTGACCACTTACAGGAAACCCTCTTTGTCGAAGGCATTGATGAGCGGCCGCCATCGCCAATGGTGCAAGAGCCACCTGCCACTAACGTACCCGTCACCGCAACCCACCCGCTCGTCGGTACAACTGCCGTGTTCAGTGACTTGGCACATGACATTGCCGGCACATTAACCGTGGTTGATGACCGCACGCTCAGAGTGGATAATTTTGAATACGACGGTGGCGGTATTACGGTATTTTTCTTTACCGGTACCGACGGTAACTATAGTGGACCGAACGCTCGCGCTATCGGACCGCAGCTGAACGGTCGCCGGTTCAACGGTGAAACCATTACCCTGACACTCCCCGATGACCTGACACTGGATGACTTCAACACCGTCAGTGTGTGGTGCATACCGTTTGCTGTCAGTTTTGGGGACGCAGTGCTGTAAGCAGCAGAGTACGCTCTATACGTACTGACATGATACGTTCAGGCTTGTTCCAAATCACTGGCAAGCCTGAACCCCATCGACCAAAAGTCGGCCTCCAGTGTGGTTGCCTGCACAAACCGCTGGCACAGTCCGGCCCACCGCGGGTTAAGCGTTGGATCATCACCGAGTCGATGTCGCACCGCGGTTTCCAGTAAGGTGGCAGTTGCCACACAAACTGCCTGATACTCATCACCGCAATACGCTTCTATCCACTCTCTGTACAGGGGCGTGGTGTTGTCTCGATGAGCAGCCAAACGCAAACCTATCTCACCGTATCCGAACATACACGGCGCCAATACCGCCAAGAGGTCCGCCAAATCACCGGAGAGTGCTGCGTCCATCGCATACCGTGTATAGGCAAGATTCTCTACCGCCTCGGTAGCAGCATTCAGATCGGCCACCGTAATGCCTTCTCGCTCGCAAACACCAATGTGCAGCTGTATTTCTTCATTGATCAGCGCATTCATAATGGCCGCAGAGGTTCGCATTTCAGACTCATTCTCGGCCTTCACCACAGCCATTGCCCACGCCCGGCTGTAATGCAGTAAAAAGAGATAGTCCTGAATGAGGTACTGCATAAACACAGACCGGTCCAGCGATCCATCACCGAGCCCCTCAACGAAGGTATGCTCCGTGTACCGCGTCCAGGCATCTGCTGCATGGTTTTTCCACAGGCTCAATAGGGGGGAGTTGTAGTCGTTGGACATCGGCGTGTTCGGCTTTACGGGTTGGGGTTGCAGGTATTATAAACCAGCAGACTCCAGCCAGTGCGCCTCGCTGACAATAGAAAGCGGCACCCCCTGATCACGATACTCCATCGCTTTTTCGATTTTGCGACCAAAGGTCTGATGGCTCCAGCTATCGGTGACGTAGGAGCCGATGACGAGATAATGCAGGGATTTGGTCACACGCGGTATACAAACACCACCTCGCTCGAGTATGGCCGCCTGACAGACCTTGCGTTTCCCGAAGGCGAACGTGCCGGTAAACAAAAACGCTTTTTCCGGAAAATGAACGATAGGTGCAGGAGCACACAATGGCAACGATGCTGTCTTTGGCACCTCTCCCATTTCGGTGTCTTCACCGGTTAATCCGCGCAGTAATTCCAGCAGTTCGCCAGCCTCCTCACCATCAAGCACTCCGTCACTCAGCATCTCGCTGACACGGTTAAATATATTGACCACGATAGGCGTTTGTACCACGGCCGCACACTGTCCCAACCAATTATGCAGTAGTTCCGCCTCTGTCTGATCGATTTTGCCATCTGCGGCGAGTCCCATGCTCAAGCCAATCAGTGTGTCGATTTGCCGGTCACTGATTTCTTGACGGTTATACTTGGTATAAATATCCATGCAATAACTCCCTTTTG
>CALDUO010000192.1 GCA_937923745.1 uncultured Granulosicoccaceae bacterium | reverse complement strand
ATTGATATCTGTGATTTTAAGGATCACAAATTGTGATTCTAACGGGTCTGTAAAGCTGGTTATACTGTTAGGCGGACAGAAGGAGTACAGACCGTTATGCATCGTAATCTGGATCTAGCCACACTGCGCACACTCATCGCTGTTGCCGAAACCGGCGGTATGACCAAGGCGGCCAATCAGCTGCACCTGACGCAGTCGACAGTGAGCATGCAAATGAAGCGCCTCGAAGAGCAACTCGATATTGTGGTTCTCGAGCGTGACGGTCGCGTGATTAAACCGACAGAACAGGGTAGTCAGCTCATTGATTACGCCCGGCGTTTGTTGGCGGTCAATGATTCGGCGATTGATAAAATAATGCAACCCCGGCATCAGGGTGCGCTGAGCTTTGGCGTTCCGTTCGACATTGTGCAGCCACACGTACCATCCATTCTGAAGTACTTTGTTCAATCGTATCCCGACGTATCGGTATCGATTAGTGCAGAGCTCACCTATAAGCTACTCGAAGACTTTAATGCCGGTAAGCACGACGTCATTCTCACCACCGAAGAAGAGCCGCGTCCCGGTGGTATCTGTCTGTTAAAGCAACCCTTAGTGTGGAACGGTGCAATCAATGGCCGTGCGTGGAAGCAACGCCCGCTACCACTGACGTTCTCTCGCACCTGTATATTTCGTGATCCGGCTATTCAAGCGCTCAAAGCCGTGGGCATAGACTGGGTCGAAGCGGTCTGCAGCAACAGTAGTTTTAATGCAAGCTCGGTTGCCGGTGCAGCTGATCTTGGTGTGAGGGCAGACATTAAAGGATTTTCGGCTGCTGGCATGGAAGCAATAGAAGATGCGAGCAGCATGCTGCCACCGCTTCCGGAGTACAGTGTCGTGATGTACGTAACCGATGGCCCCAATAAGCCTATTGCCTCTATTTTTGCCAATCTGATGCGGGAAGGGTTTGAAAAAACGAACAGTGCAGTAAATGCCGGGTCGCGCTTGGCAGTGGCGTCCTAGCCTGCCTGATTCATGAGGGTTCGCCCACCACGGCTCTGGACTTCTGCAGGCGATCGGACAAACAACACACCAGACAGATCGCTGGGTGTGCAGGCCTTATAGGCCGGTTTAAACTCCGCTATGCCGTGAACCCGGTTGTCGCCTTGGAAGAGCAAGGCACACCCAGTGCCGGTGTTGCGTTTTACACCTGATTGCAGGTTACGGCAATAATGTTGTAGATGTCATCGGTTTTACAGCCGCGTGACAAGTCATTGACCGGCTTTGAGAGTCCCTGTAGCACCGGGCCAATGGCTTCTACATTACCAAAGCGCTCGCACATCTTATAACCAATGTTGCCAGCATCGAGTGACGGGAAAATAAGAATATTTGCTGGGTTATCGGTGGCCTGTTCGGGTGATTTCTTTGCAAGGATAGGCGGAATGACAGCGGCATCGAGCTGTACTTCACCTATGATGCGCCAGTCGGGTCGTTTTTCGCGCGCAATGGCTGTAGCTTTCTGTACTTTACTCACGGTCGAGTGTGATGCGCTACCGGCGGTCGAAAATGAGAGCATCGCAATTTCAGGGTCAATGCCCAGCAGGCTTACGGCGCTTTGACCGGTCACCACGGCAATTTCTGCCATTTCGTGTTCGTCCGGGTCAATCACCAGCGCACAGTCAGAGAAAAACATCACATCATCACGCGGATGAAAGTCTTCTGACATCAGCATCATAAAAAAGCTGGAGACAAACGAATAGTCTTCGTGTTTGCCTACCAATTGCATCGCTGACCGTACCACGGTTGCGGTGGCATATACCGCACCGGCGACACAACCATCAGCCAAGCCCTTGTGCACCATCATGCAGGCAAAATGCAGTGGATCGAGAATAGCCTCTGCGGCTTTCTCCGGTGTCATGCCACGTTTGGCACGCCGGACAACCAAAGCGTCTATCAGGGTTTGCAGGTCTTCGGACTGTGCAGGATCAATAATCTCGATACCGGCCAGCGATACGTTTTCGCCGTCAGCCACCGCCTGAATGGTTGCCTTGTTACCCAATAACACAGGTTTGGCAATGCCGGTGGTCAATGCTTTTGCGGCAGCGTTTACCACACGCGGGTCGTCGCCTTCGGGCAGAACGATGCGTCCGGGCCTCTTTTGGGCCCTTTTTATGATGTGTTCAAAACCCGGCATAGTAAGGTGTTAGCTATTGTCCTGAAGAATCATGTCAGCGGCTTTTTCGCCAATCATGATAGTGGGGGCGTTGGTATTGCCCGATACAATTTCAGGCATGATGGAAGCGTCTGCAATACGCAGACCAGTGACACCGTTTACCCGTAGCCGCGGGTCCACCACTGCGTGCTTGTCAGCGCCCATACGGCAGGTGCTGGTCGGATGATAAATTGTGTTGGAGACATTGCGTGCTGCTTCAAGCAACTGCTCGTCCGTCTGATACTCGGGCCCCGGGATATGCTCCGACGATATGTGCCGCGCCATCGCCTCCGATGCCATCACCTTGCGTGTGTATTTGATGGCTTCAATTGCCGTGGCACAGTCGTGCTCGGTCGACAGGTAATTGGGCACAATGGTGGGATGCACGGTCGGGTCTTTAGACTGAATGTGTATATGACCGCGGCTTTCCGGACGCAATTGACACACCGAGGCTGTGATCGCCGAGAACGGGTGCAAACCTTCGCCAGGGGAATCAGCGCTGAGTGGCTGAAAATGGTATTGAATATCGGGTCGGTCATTCGAGAGCCTGGTGCGACAAAATGCTGCGACCTGACTGGCGGCCATGCTCAGTGGTCCGCTGCGTTTTAACAGATACTCAATGCCGGCTTTCATTTTTTGCAGCGGGTTCGACAACTCATCATTTAGCGTGATGGGCTTATGGGTTTTGTACACCATACGAATCTGTAAATGATCCTGCAGATTACTGCCCACTTCCGGACTGTCTACCAGCACGTCAACATCATGTTGTTGTAACAGGCCAGCAGGTCCGATGCCGGAGAGCTGTAGCAGCTGAGGCGAATTGATAGCACCGGCAGACAACACGATCTCACGTCGGGCTTTGAGCATGGTGCGCTTGCCTTTGATTGCCACATGCACAGTGTTCGCACGAGTGCCGTCAAAACCAATGCGCTCGGTGAGGGCGTGAGTAAAAATAGTGAGGTTCGGGCGGTCTTTGGCTGATTTTAGGTACGCGACAGCTGAGCTACAGCGTCGCCCTTTGTAAGCGGTCAGCTGGTAATAACCAACGCCTTCCTGGTCTTTACCGTTCATGTCGTCGGAGACCGGCACACCCATTTCGCTGACCCCGGCAATAAAGTCATCGCAGATTGGTCGCTTGAAGGTCATGTTGGTGACTTTCAGGGGGCCATCGACACCGTGGTATTCGTTTTCGCCCTGTTCCTGATCCTCCGCTTTCCTGAAGTAGGGCAGTACTTCGTCATACGACCAACCCGTGTTGCCGAGTTCGTTCCAGCGGTCGTAGTCTTCACGCTGACCACGCACATAGAGCAGCCCATTGATCGAGCTTGAGCCACCCAGCACCTTGCCGCGCGGCCATTTCAGGCTGCGACCGTTTAGGCCGGGGTCGGGTTCGGTGACATAACACCAGTCGGTTGCCGGATTGTGGATGGTTTTAAAATAACCCACCGGAATATGGATCCACGGATTCCAGTCGCGCGCGCCAGCTTCGAGCAGCGCCACGCGATTTTCGGGGTTTGCGCTGAGCCGGTTGGCCAGAACACAGCCTGCAGAACCGGCACCAACGACGATATAGTCATAGGTATCAGTCGCTTGCGTGTCGTTTTGTTGGGATTCAGACATAGATAGAGACAGCGTTGTGGGCCGGTTTTGGGCGTCGTTCTTTACGATTTTGGCCGATAATGATACTTTAGTTCTCATTATTACCCAAATAGATCAGGATATCGGCCGTTGACTGGTGATTCGTTACCCCAAGCAGCAAAAAAGGGATCTTCTATCACGCGGGTGCTGACCGTGTTGGAGGCAGTAGCGGGTTCAGACCGTCCGCTGAGTCCCACCGAGCTCAGTGATCAGCTCGATATTCCCAAAGCTACCGCGCACAGGCTTTGCGCCACTCTGCTCGAAGAGGGTCTTCTGCAGGCGCGCATGAACGGTCGCGGGTTACTGCCAGGCCACCGGTTTCGGCATATGGCCACCGGTGTGCTGGCCAGCTCGCCTTATCGTGCCCAGCGCCATGCGATCCTTCGGCAACTGTCCGAGGAGATTGGCGAGACCTGTAATATTTCCATACCTGACGGTAGCGAGATGGTGTACTTTGACCGCTCCGAAACCCACTGGCCAGTCCGCATTCAATTACAGATTGGCAGTCGTGTGCCAGCGCATAGCACCTCGGGTGGAAAAATGTACCTGAGTACACTACCTTCGGCAAAGCGTCAGCGAATTCTGGTCAACAGTACACTGACAGCACACACCGGTAATACCATTGTTAATCCGGCTGATATGGAGGCTGAACTCCAGTTGATCCAACAGCGTGGCTTTGCGGTAGACAATCAGGAATACATAGACGGAATGGTCGCGATGGCGGTTCCGGTAACCGATAAACAAGGCAGACTTTATGCAACCCTGTCGTTCCATGCACCCATTATGCGTATCCCGTTCGAATCGCTTGAGTCTTATCTGCCTTTGCTTGAGCGAGCGCGGTTGCAACTCGGAGAACTGCTGGAAGAGTAGGCGATCACACGCCCCACGTCAGCCGTCCTGTACATCCCCCAAAATACCATGACTGAAGACGCCATCAAGGCCTCCTTGCTCAGTGAGCTGGTTGGCAGGCTGCACCCGTATGTGCCCGGCGAACAGCCGCAGGGTGAACGACTCATCAAACTCAACACCAACGAGAGTCCCTATGGTCCGTCAGAGGCGGTCATTGATGCTATTCGTGATGCGGCCGATGATCGTCTGCGGCTCTACCCTGACCCGTCCGCGACCGGTTTGCGGCAATCTATTGCCGACTACTATGACGTGCCGATTGATCATGTGTTCGTGGGTAACGGGTCGGATGAGGTGCTGGCGTTTGCATTTGCGGCATTTTTTCAACAACCCAAGCCGTTACTGTACCCGAGTGTGTCGTACAGTTTTTATCCGGTCTACTGCAACCTGTATGACATAAACGCCGAGACGATCGACTTGCATGATGACATGTCGTTGTCGCTCGATGACTACGACAGACCCAATGGCGGCATCATTTTTCCGAACCCGAATGCGCCGACATCCCGCGCGGTGCCGATCAGTGATATCGAGGCATTACTAAAAAAGAACACGGAGTCGGTTGTGTTAGTCGATGAAGCTTATGTGGATTTTGGTGCTGACTCTGCGATACCGCTGATCAAACAATACCCGAACCTTGTGGTGACACAAACGTTTTCAAAATCGCGTTCGCTGGCCGGAATGCGTGTTGGACTTGCGGTTGCACACCCGGCCCTGATCACGGCGTTGGAAAGTGTTCGTGATTCGTTTAACTCCTACCCCGTCGATACATTGGCTCAGGCCGCAGCAACTGCAGCCATGAAAGACACGACGTGGTTCGACCAGAGCATTGCACGCGTTATCAATACACGGGAGAACACAGCAACCTCATTGGTGAAAGCAGGCTTTGAGGTGCAACCGTCCAAAGCCAATTTTCTGCTGGTGTCGCATCCACAAATTCCGGGTAAAACACTGCTGGATCATTTGCGATCTGACGGCATTATTGTTCGTCACTGGGACAAGCCGGGTTTGTCACCCTACATACGGGTATCCATTGGTACCGACGAAGATATGCAGTTATTTCTGCAGTCATTACAGACACTGGTAGCTGCTTAATGCCAAGTCAACAACGGGTGTTTAGGTGCTTAACGGCGGTAGTGGTTGCGTGGCTGGTGTGTTTGTGGAGTCTCCCGGCCTACAGCGCCGATGAGGATGCGACGACAAATGACAATGTGACTGACGAGAATACGGTCGATGTGATTCATCGCACGATCAGTGAAGGCTTAAGTGACTTTATTGGTCAGATAGATCTTTTTTTCAGTGATGAAGAGCAGTCAGCCCGCGTCAACAAAAGCTGGGCGCGGGTGCGTGTTGATACGCTGAAGCGCGAAAGCATGGACCCGGACTTCAACGCGCGGGTCAAACTCAAGCTGATATTGCCACGCACCGAACAGCGGTTCAGGTTACTGTTGAGCTCTGAGGATGAACAGTCGGGCGAGCAGGAAAGCTCGCAGTTTTCACCACCTGATAACGACAGCGTGTCGTTTGCACTGCGTTTTCTGCGCACACTCAGAGAAGATAACGGCCTTCGCTTTGATGTGGGTGCGAGAGTGCGAGATGACATCCTGCAAACGTTTGTCGCCGTCGGCGGTTTTTACCGTAAACCGATTGGTAAATACTGGACAGGCACTGTCTACGGAGACCTTGAGCATTTTTCGGACTCAGGGTTCGAGAATCTTTTGTCTATTCGATTTGATCGTTACACTGATTTCGCCGAGCGCAACCTGTTTTTGCATCAAACACGCTTTAACTGGAAAGAAGGAACGCCGGGCATGGTGATTACACAAACCGCTGGTGTGTATCGCGAGCTGGATCAAAAATCCTCCATTGCAGTTGAGCTATTAACCACCCACTTTTCGGCGTCACAGCCTGGCCGTAATCATTTTGACAACGGCGAGTTCCGTATTCGGTATCGTAAAAA
>CALDUO010000191.1 GCA_937923745.1 uncultured Granulosicoccaceae bacterium | reverse complement strand
CGCAATAGTGACCTCAACGTGCAGGCGACAGTGAAGCTGCCACCACCCGATGCTAACTGAGCGTTGCCGCTTGCTCCAGTATCGCCGCTCGGTAATCTGCCTCCAGCTGTGTCACCAACGCTTCGACCGTGGGGACAGAATCGATACTGCCGACACCCTGACCTGCCGACCAGATGTCTTTCCATGCGCTGGCCTCACCATTTTCATCGGGCATCAGTTCGCTACCGAAATCGATATCAGAGCGATCATGGAGCGTAGCGTCGTCCATGCCCGCTTTTGCCAGACTGTCGCGCAGGAAGTTTGCATTCACGCCCGACACCTTGTCGGTGTAGACGATATCGGCGGCGCTCGACTCATTAATCATCTGACGATAGCCTTCAGCGGCCCGACTCTCTTGCGTGTTGATAAATCGAGTTCCCATGTACCCAAAGTCAGCGCCCATCGTCACGGCAGCTGCCAGATCCCGCCCGGTGGACAGACACCCCGAGAGAATGACCTGACCTGAAAAAAACTGCCTAATCTCGTTCACCAACGCAAACGGACTGATGTAACCCGCATGCCCACCGGCACCGGCACTCACAGCAATAAGCCCATCCACACCAGCAGCGGCAGCTTTGCGCGCATGTCGAAGATTAATGACGTCGTGAAACACTTGACCGCCGTATGAATGCACGGCGTCGACGACATCCGACACGGCACCCAGCGACGTAATCACCAGCGGCACTTTGTGCTCAACGCAAACCGCCAGGTCTGCCTCAAGCCGCGGGTTGGTTGCGTGAACAATCAGATTGACACCATACGGCGCCGGTTGCTCACCGTTACCGGGATCGAGAGCCGCTTTTATTTGCACGAGCCACTCGGCAAAGCCTTCGGTGGTACGTTGATTTAACGCCGGAAACGTACCCACGATGCCTGCTTTTGACGACGCAATCACGAGCTCAGGGCCAGAGACCAGAAACAGCGGCGCTGCGATCAATGGCAACTTAAGTTGAGATGCAAACGCAGGTTTGCCCTTGGCAGGACGGTTGTTGTTGTGATCGTTGTGACTGTGCCCGTTGGTAGTCGGCTGATTCATAAAACGTCTTCATCAATGTCGTGTCAATCAGTATAAACCACCTCACATGAAACCGCCCCGCTCTCCACCCGCGACACTCGGTCTTATTCATATAGGCTTCGGGCACTTGGACTAAGGTTTGGGGGTTCGGCATCGGGGTTTCAAAACCGGGGGTCAGCACTGGGGTTGATGCGCTGAGGTTGATGCACTGGGGTTGATGCACTGGGTTTGCTGCACTGGGGTTGATGCACTGGGTTTGCTGCACTGGGATTGCATTGACGGTTTTTAGGCGCCGCCGTCTTCCGGCCAGCGCTTAACAGTGTGCGCTTAACAATCTGCGCTTGGTTCCGGCTGTCCGATCAGCGCAGCTTGTGCCAAATTTGTCGGAACACCAGCGTCATGTCATCGGGCGATTCGGCGATCCAGTCATTGACCTGGTCATTGGTTAGCCAGACACCGTCGGCGACCTCGTCCGGGTCAAGCGTCAGGGGGTCGTCAGTAATCGTCGTGTAGACGGCTGCCAGTTCGTGCCCTGTCTCGGCGAGCGGCGGCAATGTAAACCGATAGTCGAGCACGTCTGGTGACACGTGCAAGCCGAGCTCTTCTGCCAGCTCGCGCACCGCACATTGCAGGTAGTCTTCGCCTGAGTCGACGTGTCCGGCACACGAACTGTCCCAGCGCCCCGGCTCGTTATCCTTTTGTTCGCTTCGCTTTTGAACAAAGAGTTGGCCGTCAGGGCGAAACACAAAAATGTGGCACGCGCGATGAATGAGCCCGCGTGCATGGACATCTTGTCGGGTCGCCCGACCAATGACTTGATCATCAGCGGTGACGACATCGAGCCATTCATCTACCATATCAATTTGTCTTCAACAGTGAAGACCCGAACTATAGACGTAAAACCCCTGTCTTGTAGCGCTTGATTTTCTTCTGCAGCTCTTCGTCGCTTGCCAGCTGTTCGCGAAAGAACCGCTGGTTCCGGCTCATGGTAGTCAGGTCGCGATTAAAGCGGTCGGACATCTCGGTGAGTGACGCTGTGTCCAGCTCCATGGCAACGCAGGTAATAATTTGTCGGAGGCGGCTTTCGTGCCGGGCGCGGCTTTCTGTCTTTAGTGCGGACTCCGCGACGCCCTCTTGTTGGCAGATATACTTGACCAACTTTGGCAACGTGACTGTGTGTTTCGTTTTGCGCGGTGGTTTGGTTACCAACCGACGAAACTTGGCGTTCCCAAGGATGCGGCTGCCGTCTATGCCAGTCTCAATAACTTTATCAAACGGTTTTTGGGCGGCTTTCGCAACGTCCTTTTCCAGGGCTTTCATCGCGGTCTTGGGCCGTTTGCCATAGGCTTCATGTATGGTGGACGTTGTCAGCCACGGCACGTCGGTTTTACCGGTCAGTGCCTGATGGCTTGACCATTTGAAGGCTGCCGCGCTTTTGGCAGTGCCTGCGCGGACCGGTGCGTTGTGAATATAGGTAACTGCAGGCGTCAACCACTCTTTCGGATCAAATAGAACCGCGCGATACCGCCCATGAAACAAAACACCTTCGCCACCGTACTTTTTATTAAAATAGCGGGTATACCGGAAGGACAGATTCTGCATGATCCGCGACAGCGGCACCTCGGAGACCTCAATGATCAGGCTCAATTGCTGCTTTAACCAGCAGTAAGCATGAATTTTGTGACCGAAGCGTGCAATGCCGTCAACAACCAGAGCTTCCCATTCTCTTCGGTCCGCAACGGTTGGAAAGGCGTTGATGTCATCGCCCGCTTTGAGCAACACGTGATAAAACGCGCCTTTGAAATGTATTCTGGGTTTTCTTGCCATGCCTCTTGTGCTCAAGATCAAACAGACTGGTGAACTTCTCTTCCATGTGTTTATTCGTGAGATCACAGGAAGCAGATTGTTGCAAATACAACTTTCTGCGACAGTATAATCGTGTAACAGTTCGCTACTTCGTGCCAGTCACACCCAACCTTCGGAACCAAACATGAACCGGGAAGATCCTTGGTTAACACGATATTCATCATCACAGGAAAATCGGCAGCGCGGGTTCAACAGCACACGAGAAGATAGCGAGTATCAGCGTGACAGAGCGAGGGTCATTCACAGTGCCTCCTTTCGTGCCCTGCAGTCCAAAACGCAAGTGTTGGGTCTCGGCGAGAGTGACTTCTACAGAACCCGTTTAACGCACTCCCTGGAGGTGGCACAGATCGGTTCCGGTATCTGTGAATGGTTACGTGACCGTACCGATGATCCGGAAAAAACGCGCTGGATCCCGTCGTTCAGCCTTATTGAGGCTATCGGGCTTGCGCACGATTTGGGACACTCACCGTTTGGCCATGGTGGTGAGGTTGCGTTAAATTTTATGATGCGCGAGCACGGCGGTTTCGAAGGTAATGCGCAGACGTTACGCATTCTCTCCAAGCTCGGCGAATTTTCCAAAAACAGCGGGCTCGACCTCACCCGGCGCACAATGCTGGGCACCATTAAATATCCGGCGTTCTATTCAGAGACTGTGCGTTACGAGCGTACCTGGGCTGAAGGTCAGTCCACACATAACATTAAGGCCTGGTCTCCCCCTAAATGTATCTATGACAGCGAAGCACAGGTTCTTGACTGGATACTCGAACCGTTCAGTCCCGCAGACGTGCAATATCTGCGGCAAATCAACCAACGTTCAAAAGGTCATCACCAACCTGTTCACAAAACGTTTGACACCAGCATCATGGAACTGGCCGACGATATAGCCTACGGCGTTCACGACCTCGAGGATGCTTGCGCACTAAAGCTTGTGTCTGCCACGAGCTGGCACGAGCAAGTCGCAACCTTTATTGAAGGCTTTTCAGACAACCCGATTCGGAACGAGCTGAATTTCTATGCCGACGCCCTGTTTAGCGAAGTTGCCAGCGACAGGAAACACGCAATCAGCAAACTGGTTGGATATCTGATCAAACACATCACCATCGAAGAGCATGATGCGGCAGAACACCCGTTGCTTCGTTACCAGGCAACGATGGACCCTGACGCCATGGCCATTCTGAAAAAACTGAAATCGTTCGTGATGGAGCAGGTTATTTTGAGTCCAGAGCTACAAACACTTCAGTTTCGTGGCCAGCAGGTCATTATGTATCTGTTTGGCGTCCTCATCGCGAACCCCCGGACACTGCTGCCGGGCGCCGTGCTTAACCAGTTTAACGAGCAGCAAACAGATGCGGAAAAAATGCGCGTTATTGCAGATCACATTGCCTCAATGACTGACATCTCAGCAGGCAAGCTGCATCACAGGCTGTCGAGTCCCAGTGCAGGCTCCATTTTTGACCGCTTTTGATCCTGCGATGAACCCGCGGAGACAACAACCACGGTGGCGGTCCGCACGTGATGTCAGCTGGGTCGGCATCCAACATTAACGGTTCGCAAAAAGTTGGGGGTATATAAGGGTGTCAGATCTACCTGTTCAGTGACTTAACGCTGAACTCAGCACGCACGCCGCAGAGCATTTGAGGGGTAGACTGGACTCAGAAAGGGATGGAAAAGCGGTGAGCCGCCAGGCGGCTTGGTATCAAAAGGTTGTTGCGACCGCGATGTATAGGGCCACCGGAGCATTGACCGCCCCGATGATGCCCGTTGTAGAGCCTGATTTAACGCCCTGATTTAACGCTTCGAGTACTGAGTGGCTTTACGTGCTTTGCGCAGACCCACTTTCTTACGCTCGACTTCTCTTGCGTCACGCGTCAGGAAGCCAACTGACCGTAGCTTCGGACGGAGCGACTCGTCGTATTGCAATAAAGCGCGGGAAATACCCAACCGAATAGCACCGGCTTGTCCGCTGCCGCCGCCACCTTTGACGGTAATGTTGAAGTCAAAGTTACCCATGACCTCAACTTGCTCCAGCGGTTGACGCACAATCATGTGTGCTGTCTTTCGCCCGAAGTAGTCTTCGAGCGGCTTGCTGTTGATCGTGATGTTACCGCCACCTTGCTGCATGAAAACACGTGCAGTAGATGATTTTCGGCGACCGGTTCCGTAATAACGTTGCGCAGCCATAATCTTATATCTCCAGTGGCTGAGGCTGTTGTGCCTGATGAGTGTGTTCATTACCAGCGAAGACGCGCAGTTTTCTGAACATCTGGCGGCCTAGCGG
>CALDUO010000190.1 GCA_937923745.1 uncultured Granulosicoccaceae bacterium | reverse complement strand
AAAGTCATTTCACATAAAGTAGGTCTATTGAACCTGGCTGAGCAGCTTCAGAATGTGTCGCAAGCCTGCAAGGTCATGGGCTTTTCTCGTGACACGTTTTATCGGTACAAAGATGCTGTCGAGGAAGGTGGTGTGGATGCGCTGTTGGAGAAGAGCAGACGAAAACCTAACCTGAGAAACCGGGTCGATCCTGCTATCGAGGAAGCCGTGCTCAAGCACGCACTCAGCGAGCCAGCTCACGGTCAGACGCGAGCGAGCAACGAGCTGCGTAGACTCGGCATCTCGGTCTCCCCGACAGGGGTTCGCGGAATCTGGTTGCGCCACGACCTGGCGTGCTTCAAAGATCGGCTCAAAGCGCTTGAGAAGCACGTGGCCGAGACCGGCGAGGTACTGACAGAATCGCAGATTCAGGCTCTGGAGCGCAAGAAGGAAGAGCAGGAAGCGCACGGTGAAATCGAGACCGAGCACCCCGGCTATCTGGGATCGCAAGACACGTTCTATGTCGGAACGCTCAAGGGTGTTGGTCGTGTCTACCAACAGACCTATGTAGACACCTACTGCAAGGTGGCCCATGCAAAGCTGTACACGAGTAAGACGCCCATCACAGCGGCCGACTTGCTCAATGAGCGTGTGTTGCCGTACTACGAGGAGCACGAACTACCGGTGTTGCGGATACTCACCGATCGAGGTACAGAGTACTGTGGTAAGCCTGAGCATCATGACTATCAGCTCTATCTCGCGCTGAATGATATTGACCACACTCGGACTAAGGCACGTCATCCTCAAACCAATGGTATCGTCGAGCGGTTCCACAAAACGATATTCAATGAGTTTTATCAAGTCACCTTTCGTAAGAAGCTCTATGCATCCATCGAGCAACTGCAATCGGATCTTGACGAGTGGCTGATAAAATACAATACTGAACGCACGCATCAAGGCAAGATGTGTTGTGGTAGAACGCCGTTCGAAACGTTAATCGACGGCAAACAAATCTGGCAGGAAAAGAGCGTAGCTTAAACTTCATCTGATAGACACTTCCTGAAACCGGCACCTGTCAGGTCAAGTCTGAACTTCTACAAGTTATACCGAGTTGGAGCTCTAAATTCATGAACCTTGACCTCATCATGGCAGTAGCGGCAGCAATTACGACAGGGATTTTTGTTGTGACTGTCCTCAGTGGAAAGAAGCCTGAGGAATTCCTATATTCGAACGAGCATACTGATTTTTCTCAATATTTCTTTAGACCAAAGTCGTTAATCCTTTCGCTCTCGTATGGCTTCACAACTGCAATAACGGCATTTTCTGCTGTTCAGTCCAGCCCTCTCAAGGGGTATGAATACCTGTTAAGTGCGTTACTGTTTGCCTTCGTCACATTTATGCTGCTTGTCTATAACTGTTGGCCAGGTTCTGCTGGTAGAAAAGTACTAATATTGCTTTTTTCTGTTGCGGCAGCAACCTTTTATTGGGTTGTATCTTTTATTTCTGACAATGTTGTTATTAGTGAAAATCTATCAACTGTACTTTTTTTTATTCTTTTCACGGGATTTCTTTTAGCGCTTTGGATACGAGCTGAATAGCGATGTCACCATAAACTAAACCAGAGTGATGCAAAGGCTAGAAACAGTAGTATTCGGCTTTGGTTGCCAGTTTCAATATGCAGCATTATGAATAACATTCCAAAGAAAAATGTGGTGAACATTTGATGGAAAGAGGAGATAATTTCATCTTGTCCAGCAACAGCGAAGAAGACTCTCATAATGCTGAACAGAACAACAGATACGAGCAGAATTCTTAGCAATTTTATGAATTCATAAAATGTCGCCTCATCCTCGTAAACATCGAGCTGACTTTTAAAATCAGCCAACTCTCCTTCAAAATCATAAGCTCCCATTTTTGGTAGAGCAGGAACTTTTATTTTCGGCAAATCATTGATGAACAGCCGCTCTAATGCTTCGACTATTTCCTTGTCAAATGTGTTCATGTACTGCGAATATTTCATTTTTAGAAACAATTTCGCTGCATTATTCTGCAGAATATTAATAGGCACTTCCTCTGGGTTCGATGATAAAAAGCTCACTAATCATCTGATTGCATATTCATTGTTTTTCAATAAACGCAATCAAAATCATGCTGAGAAGGTTGGCTGACAGAATGATGAGAACACCTTTCTGGATAGCGTTGCCATATTTCTGGGCATTAAGTATGTTTTGATTTAGTTGATTTAGTTGCTTTAGTTCTTCATGCTTATTCTGTTCTTGCTTTTCCTCGTACTTGTAAATAGATAAAGCTATGGCCTTCCCTGTTTTACAAGAGCTATTGTCAATTCTGGTGTTTAAGAGGTTGAATCAAGCAGCGACCTGGTTGGCGGTTTTTACTTCGATTCCGTCCCTGAACTTCACTCCTCTGATCACGTTTGCAAGGTGATCAAATCCTCTTAGTCTGTGCCAGCGCTTCTGTGTGCACTGGCCCAGTTTAAACATCATATGAAGCATGCCTGTGCTGGACAGGCAACCTTTGGAGCGCTTGGTTCGGTGCCTGATGGTCGCGAACGTTGACTCGATCGGGTTCGTGGTGCGTATGCTTTTCCAATGCGCTGCAGGAAAGTAATAAAACGCCAACAACTCATACTGATCCTTGAGCAGACACTGCACAGTCCCTGGGTATTTGTCCTCGTATCTTTTGACAAATAGATCGAATGCGTTTTCGGCGTTTTTCCTGGTCTCTGCCATCCAGATTTCATGCAAGGCCTGCCTGGCTTTAGGCTGTGCTGACTTGGGTAGTTTGTTCAGCACGTTAGCTGTCTTGTGCACCCAACAGCGCTGGTGGCGCATTTCTGAAAAGATCTGATCTGCCGCCGCCCAGAAGCCTAACGCACCGTCACCGATACCCAGCATGGGCACATTCATGCCACGCTGCTTGAGTTTCAGCAGCACCTCTCGCTAGCTCTGAGTCGATTCACGCGTACCGTTCTCGATAGCCAGCAGATGCTTGGTAAGCGTCGGCGTATCTACACCTTTCGGTCTTTCATAATTTAGGTAATGCTGCTCTCTACACCCATGGAGAACAGCATGCACCAATCAAACGCCGATAAAAAACAATTCTGGTTAGACCACATCGAAGCTGCCAACCGGTCCGGGTTGAGCATCGTTCAGTACGCCAAACAGCACAATATCAAAGCCCAAAGACTGTATCAATGGCGTAACGTTATCAAAAACAGTTCAACTACCGTTGCCACCGAAGAGAAGTTCACCAGAGTTGTCACGTCAACGCCGCTGCCAACTGCAAGGGTCACACTCAGATTATCAGGTGCATCACTCGAGTTCGACTCCTTACCGGATCCGCAGTGGCTGTCATCACTGTTATCGCGCACGGGTGCGCATCAATGATGAGACCAGCGGACAGCGTGCCGCAGGTTTTTCTTTGTACGTAAACAGTAGACTTCAGAAAATCGATTGCTGGGTTATCGTTAATGGTTGAGCAGACACTGCAACTCGATCCCTTTGCACCGGTTCTGTATGTGTTCACCAATAAACGCCGGGACAAGGTCAAAATCCTGTATTGGGGTGTGCCACGACACAGTTGTGAGCTGTGGCGCTCTATTATCGATGGGAGTAGGCCTCCCGGGATCGGCGTGCAGGCGCAGATCTCAAACCGCCGCGTGCTGCCGTATTTAAGAGATATGGTGGTGAGCAACGTTGGAAACGGCATCAGAAAAGATGTCAGGTATGTATTGGGAAGATGAGCGAAAGCGAATCGTCGATGACGCGTCGTGAAGAATTTACAGTGCTGTCAAAACCGTGGGCGCCCAGTACCTGCGGGATAAGTCTGGTGGTTACCTGTTTACTGACCAGATGGCAGTCGGCGTATAGGCGGCATGAGCCCAATATAGGCGATGATAGGGAACGTGGGAACCTGACCAGAGATGATAAGGGAAATGACAAATGGCTAAAACCATGAGGAAGAATACCGATGCTCTGGGCAGGGGCGGATCTACCCGTACTAGTGCTGAAGGGCCTGTAATGGGTGTGGAGCGAAGGGGTAGAGTCATCCGGGTTGAAGTCCAACACCAACCAGATGTTGTGGGAGGAGTGTTATGACGTCGATCAAACCTATTAAGATTGACAAGCAAGTCGTGTGGCAATCTTATCTCAAGGTCAAAACCAATGGAGGAGCTGCCGGGGTCGACGATATGTCGATCGAAGACTTCCAGGCCAGTTTGAAAGGTAACCTCTACAAGCTATGGAACCGGATGAGTTCGGGAAGCTACTTCCCTCCGCCGGTCAAGCGAGTGGAAATTCCGAAAGTTTCAGGTGGCGTGAGAGCTCTTGGCATTCCTACCGTTGGCGATCGTATTGCACAGATGGTGGTCAAACAGCATCTGGAACCGTTACTTGAGCCAGTTTTCGATCCGGACTCTTATGGGTACCGGCCGGGAAAATCAGCAATAGAGGCAGTTGCAGCGACGCGCGAGCGTTGCTGGCAATCCGATTGGGTGGTTGAGTTCGATATCAAGGGTGCTTTTGATCACATCGATCACAGGTTGTTGATGAAGGCACTTCGGTACCATAAAGTACCAATCTGGATCGAGCTATACATCAGTCGTTGGCTGACTGCCCCTTCCGTGAGTCCAGATGGTACAAAGATCGATCGTACCTGCGGCATTCCACAGGGCGGGGTGATTAGTCCACTGTTGATGAACCTGTTTATGCATTATGCGTTCGATAGGTGGATGCGGCGCACGTTTCCTACTTGTGCGTTTGCCAGATATGCAGATGATGCCGTTGTGCATTGTCGCTCCAAACGTCAAGCCGAGCTTGTCTATCGATCTATTGAAGATCGGTTGAAGACATGTTTCTTGACTGTGCATCCTGAGAAGTCCGCAATTGTGTATTGCAAAGATAGCAACCGCCGTGGGCAACATGCTCAGCGTCAGTTTACGTTTTTAGGCTTCACATTCAGGGCTCGCTCGGCAGTCAATCGGAACGGGACAAGATTTACCAGCTTCCTTCCGGCTGTTAGTAACGAGGCTCTAAAGCGAATGCGGGGTGTTATAAGGGCGTGGCGGCTGGTGCGGAAAACCCCGGCGACCTTGAAAGAATTTTCTGAGAAATACAACCGCACTTTACGTGGTTGGTGGCAATACTATGGAACGTTCTATCCTACTCAGCTGTACCGGTTAGGCAATTACCTCGATCTGAGGTTAGCCTACTGGGCTCGGCGTAAGTTTAAACGTTTAGCTGGGCATCCGAAGCGAAGTCGCGAATGGCTTCGGCGGATTCGGATTGCTCAGCCATGGTTATTTGTTCATTGGGAGAATTCAGGTGGATGATGGGAGCCGGATGACGCGAGAGTGTCACGTCCGGTTCTGCAAGAGGCTATCGGTGAAATTCCGTTGGTCTACTTACCAAAAGAACGGTTTTTGCCTGTGGGACAAGAGCCTGGAGAAAGAGCGTTTTAAGTGGCCAGCGGATTTATCGCCACCAACGTACTCTATGGACGGTGAACGTCTGAACCGCCTGCTCGATGGCTTTGATTTATGGCGCAATAAACCACACGAGAGACTGTTTTACCAATCCGTTGGCTAGGGTGTTTACGGTATAATCCAGCCCATGGCTGGTACCGTGAACAATTTGCCTGATGACATCGAAGCGCTCAAGAAGCTGTTGCTTGCTGAGCGTAAGACTAATTTACGTTTACAGAAACAGATAGACGAGCTGTTTGAGTCTATACGGCTCGCCCGTCACCAGCGCTTTGGTGCATCAAGTGAAAAAGCACCAGGTCAGGGCGAGCTGTTCGATGAGGCCGAAGATGGCGTTGATGAAGAAGAGCGAATAGAACCAGAAGAGCTGGTTTCGCCTCCTGAGAAGAAGCCCAAGAAAAAACCAGTATCGCGCAAACCTTTACCGGCACAGCTTCCCAGAATCCGGAACGTCATCGAGTTGCCTGAAGATGAGCGCATCTGTTCTTGCGGTTGCCAACTTATTGAAATCGGTGAAGATACCAGTGAACAGTTAGAGATTATTCCTGCAAAGCTGCGTGTCATCGAGCATGTTAGAAAAAAGTACGCATGTAAAGGCTGCGAAGAGACCATCAAAACAGCGCCTACAGCCACTGTACTGTTACCAAAAGCCATCGCATCAGCCAACACCATGGCGTACATCATAACAGCCAAATACGCTGATGGCTTACCGCTATACCGCCTCAGTACGATTCTAAAGCGCTATGGCATCGACTACTCACGGCAAACCATGAGTGAGTCGGTGATCGCTACGGCTCAAAAACTGAAGCCGCTGATGGAGTACCTTAGACGAGAGCTTCTCGCTTCGACCGTGATGCACATGGATGAAACCACAGTGCAGGTACTC
>CALDUO010000189.1 GCA_937923745.1 uncultured Granulosicoccaceae bacterium | reverse complement strand
GCTTGCCAGCCTGATGGTTGGAAGTAGAATTTGCGGCGCCGGTTTTTTTTGAACCCTGTTGAGTAAAACCGGCACTGCCGTCCGTTGAGTGATCGGTGTGTGTTCCACCGGCAATGCCCTGAGGGTGGGTATTTCGGTAATTGGCATTCGGAACGGCGCCGGTGCCGGTGTCAGAGCCGCGCCGCGTTGTTGAGATTGTTTTGCCGCTGTCTACAATACTGCGGTCCCGTAACGCGTCGTAAAGGAAGTAGAGCGCTACAATAAGCAAAGCCAAAGTCACAAACCACATGTCTCTCTCCTGACTGTTGTTGGAATAGCCTCATGATATCGCACTCAAAGTGCCATCAGGGCGCTATTACGACGGGTTTCTGTGTCTTATTGTGTCAAAAGCCCAGATATTGGCACAGTGTTATCATTCACTGGCCGATCTGTCTTACGGTTTAAACCGAACAGTATTTAATCTTCACATAACACCCCCGGAGCCAACACATTCTATGTCAGGGCCTGATAAATCCATTGTCAAACGGTTTGACAGCCTACGCACTCACCTTGAGCGGGAAAATCCCGTTCTGCTCGATGCGGTGGGTGGTTTTCAAAAACTCGACGGAATCGGTTACACCACCGGATTGTTGGCATCAGATGAAAGCTATTCGACGCAGATACCCTGGTGGCCACTGATTTCCGTGCTGGGTACCTTTTCGGCCGGAAAATCCTCGTTTCTGAATTCGTACCTTGGAAAAACCTTACAACAGACCGGTAACCAGGCGGTTGATGACAAATTTACGGTCATTTGCTTTGGCCAAAAAAACGCAGGCAAAGTGTTGCCCGGACTCGCGCTGGATGCCGATCTGCGTTTTCCGTTTTACAAAATAAGCGATGAAATCGAAAAGGTAGCAGAAGGTGAGGGCAGGCGAATCGATGCTTACCTGCAACTCAAAGTCAGTGACTCGGAAGTGGTGCGCGGAAAAATCGTGATTGACTCACCCGGATTCGACGCCGATGAACAACGCACGTCCACATTGCGCCTGACCGATCATATTATTGATTTGTCAGATTTGGTCTTGGTGTTCTTTGATGCGCGACACCCGGAGCCAGGCGCGATGCAGGACACGTTGACCCATTTGGTCAGCAATACCATCAGTCGACCAGATTCCAACAAGTTTTTATATATCCTGAATCAGATCGATACCGCGGCGCGTGAGGATAACCCGGAAGACATCGTTGGTGCATGGCAGCGAGCCTTATCGCAAAAGGGTTTAACTGCAGGACGCTTCTACACGGTCTTTAATAAAGATGTTGCGTTGCCCATTCCGGACGAGACGCTCAGACAACGCTTTGAGCGTAAACGCGATCAAGATATGAACGATATCGAAGAACGCATTCGCCAAGTGGAAGTAGAGCGTGCTTATCGTATTGTGGGTGCCATGGAAAAAGAGGCTTACTTTATTCGTGATAATGCAATACCGACCCTCACTTCGCTCAGAAAAAAATGGTCTCAGTCGGTGTTTAGAACCGAGTTGGTTGTGCTTGTTTTATTACTGATACTGATGGGTGTGCTGGTATTCGTCACCGGAGCATTTGCGTCTATCGGTGCCTTGTTATTGGGCATGATTGTTAACCCGATGGGTACTTTACCGATGTGGGCCGGTTTGCTGGTGCTGTTGATCGTCGGACATTTTGGTATTAAACATTTGGTGACCAAGCGTTTTCTGGCCAAGCTCTCAGGCACGAAGCAAGAAGGTTATGTGCATGCGTTACGCAAGAACACCCGTTGGTTCCGAAGCCTGTTTCGCTCCAAGCCGGTGGGCTGGAACGCATCGACACAGCAGGAAGTGGTAGAAGTGATTGAGCACTCTTCAGAGTTCGTACAAAAGCTGAATGATCAATTCACCAACCCGTCAGGTGCCGACGAGTCATAGAGAATCTTGTGATCCGACAGAGAGAGCGGGGCAGGCAACCTGGCCGCGTGAAACTGACACGATAAAAACTGTCAGGTGAGGCTGGTCAGTAAGGCTGGTCAGTGAAACTGGCGCCGCAGTCTCGGTAATGCGTCAATGAGCCAGCCCACAGTCAGTGGGCTGGCCCGGAACAACAACGCTAGGCGTCCGGCACGCTTTGCTCTTTTTTATCCGTGTCGCCGGCAACGGGTCTGGATGCAAACGACCCTGAACTCGATGTTGATGCTGGCGTGTCATTGCCTGACGCAGAAGCCACTTTATCCCCAGCAGACTTTTCAGCCGATGATTTGTCGTTATCCGCTGACTTTTCTTTCGCTGCTTTGGCAGGACCAGACTTGGTTGAGTCGGTGTCTTGTTTTTTACGATCTGCCAAAGACCTTACCGTGCTCTTTAATTGGCTGGGCTGTTTTGGGGAGACCTGAGCGACGGACTCGGTGGACTCTTTTTTTATGTTACCCGTAGCATCAGCGGTTTTGTTGGCTGCGTCGTGAGTCTTGTCGTTGGCTTTTTCACTGGCTTTCTCACTGGCAGGCTTGTTACCGCTCATGTCACTGCCGGCGTTATTGCCCGCCTTACTGGCAGTGTTACCGGCAGTATCATTGGCCGTGCTTCTTGGTTGGCCGCCTGATTGGCTACCTGAGTGGCCGTTGGTTTTATCGTTGGCTGCGGTGGTTTTCGTCTCTTTTTTTCCGGTCGTGTCGGTACTCACTCCGTGATCAGCTGAGGCAGCAATAACCGCTCCGGCGGAAGAACTGCCGGCAGGGCTTGTTGCAATATTGGCAGAGGAGCGCTCTGACGGTTTTGTATCAGCAGTGTCTTTGGCAGACGTGTTGTTGTCAGGTGCACTTTTGTCGGCATTTTTTTGATCTGCCGTTTTTCCGCCAGATGCTGTGTGATCACCCGGTTTATTATCCGGTGATTTTTGACTGGAGGCAGCCTGCGTCTGTGCAGCAGAGGCGCGGTCTGCATCCGGCTTATCGGAACCCGTCTTGTCGGTAGCGGCAGACCGGGAGGATGCCGGGCTTTTCGCCGCTACATCGTCGGTATTTCCGTTTGCGTCTTTCGTGTTGCCGGTTGTCGCTGAGTCGTCATGAGTGGCGTCAGCGGCCCTCTTTTGCTCAGACGATTTACGGTTGCGTGAACGCGAACCTCTGGATCGCTTGGGTTTGTCGTCAGCAGATTTCGCGGTTGTTTCACCCGACTCCTGATCTTGCGTGGTGGTATCGGTTGCCGCATTTTTAGTGTCCTTTTTGCGTGATGAATTTGAACGGCTACCGGCATTGGTGCTGTTGCCATCGGCGTCAGCAGACACTGTATCGTCGGTTGTCTCGTTATTTTCAGGCTGACGGTCGCGTGATTGATTGTTGCGTCGTCGTCGGCCGGGGCCACGTCTTCTAGGTTCACGCTGCCCTTCTTCGCGGTTGGCACTGGTGTTATCACGGTCCTCAGTGTTGCCGGACTCTTCTGTGGTAGCGGTTGCCGATTTTTTGTTGCCGTTTTTATCTTGCTGACGCTCACCCTTATCATTGCGCGAGTCGTTGCGGTTACGACTGTTACGGTTGTTGTTGGATTTACGGTTGCTGTTACGTTGACCGGATCGACGGCTGTTACGCTGTGAGTCACCCGAAGATCGATTGCCGGATGATGCGCTGCTGCCGTCAGACTTTTCTGCGCCTTCAGCAACACCGGAGGTGCTCTGTGCTTCACTGGTGGCTGCATCACCGCTGAACGACAACATGCTGCCAAAAGCGCCAAACAGTCGTTTAATGCCTGAGACCGGTGGTGCTTTTTCGGGTTCGGGTTTAGCGGCTGGTGTCGGGGCGGGCATATCTGGCATCACGGTGCGTACCGCTGCAGTTTCACCGCGCGGTGCTACTTTCACCTGATTTTCCGGTGACCACGCCTCGTCTTCGACCTTGGCAAGTTCAAAACTCTTTAGCGTACCACTCTCGTGGTCGGTTTCCGAGGCGCGTATCCGCTCAATGGTGTAGTTGGGCGTGTCGAGCGCCGGGTTGGCCACAATAATGATGGCGACTTTGTTTCTGGACTCAATTTCGTTGATGCTGCCGCGCTTTTCATTCAGCAGGTAGGTCGCCACATCGACCGGTACTTCTGCGACCACGCGACCGGTGTTGTCTTTCAGCGCCTCTTCTTCAAGAAGCCGAAGAATCGATAGCGCGGTAGACTCAATGCCGCGTACGGTGCCATGACCCTGGCAGCGCGGACAGACAATCTCGGACGACTCGCCCAGTGACGGGCGCAGACGCTGGCGCGACATTTCAAGCAGACCAAAACGCGAGATCTTACCAACCTGAACACGGGCACGATCTGCCTTGAGTGCATCCCGCAGGCGATTTTCGACAGCACGTTGGTTGCGGTTGGATAACATATCGATAAAGTCGATCACGACCAGACCACCCAGGTCGCGCAATCTGAGTTGCCGCGCTACCTCGTCTGCAGCCTCAAGGTTGGTGTTGGTAGCGGTGTCTTCGATGTCGCTGCCCTTGGTGGCGCGTGCCGAGTTGATATCGATAGAGACCAGTGCTTCGGTGTGATCGATGACCAGTGCGCCGCCCGATTGCAGCCGGACTTCGCGCTGGAACGCAGATTCAATCTGGGATTCGATCTGGTAGCGGTTGAACAGGGGAATATCGTCGGTGTGCAGTTTCAGCTTGTTTTCATTCTGCGGCATGTACATACGAATGAAGTCGCGTGCCTGATCAAAGGTTGACTGCTCGTCCACCAGAATCTCACCAATATCACCCCTGAAATAATCGCGCAGTGCGCGCACGATAATGTTGCTTTCCTGGTAAATCAGGAACGGCGCCGGAGCGCTGGCGGCAGCTGATTGTATGGCTTCCCAGATAGCGACCTGATAATCGAGATCCCACTGGAGCTCTTCGGCGGTGCGGCCAACACCGGCAGTGCGGATGATAATGCCCATACCCTCGGGTATGTTGAGCTCGGCCATCGCAGCTTTGAGTTCGGCGCGATCATCACCCTCAATACGTCGGGATACACCACCGGCACGCGGGTTATTTGGCATCAACACGAGGAAGCGGCCTGCGAGACTGACGAAAGTGGTCAGTGCAGCGCCTTTGTTGCCACGCTCTTCTTTTTCTATCTGGATGACAATTTCCTGGCCTTCCCGGATAGATTCTTTGACTTTGGGTTTACCGTTATCGCCGTTCCCGGACTCTTTCAGGAACTCTCGCGCTATTTCTTTAAATGGCAGAAACCCGTGTCGATCAGCGCCATAGTCAACAAAAACCGCCTCGAGACTGGGCTCGACGCGGGTGATCTTTGCTTTATATATGTTTGATTTTTTCTGTTCTTTGCTCTTGTGCTCTATATCGAGATCATTAAGACGTTGGCCGTCTACGATTGCTACGCGCAACTCTTCTTCGTGAGTCGCGTTGATTAACATTCTTTTCATTGTAATTGTAATCCGCCTTAAACCGGATAAGCGTTGGCGAAACATCCTGATTGTGAGCGTTGCTCACAGCTCGTGCCCTGACATGGGTGGTGCTCCGATAGGGGCGCCCGATACGGGTCGATGGCAAGGGTAGGGTTTGCAATCCGGCACCAGCCGATGGGAGGTGTGAGTTGCGCTGCCCGGAAGAACTGGCGGGGAGGGTGATGAGCGCTTTGGACAGCAGTCCGGCTGCGGGCAATATCTGCGCAGCAGGGATCTGTCTACTCGGTTCGGTCATCAACACTGCCGTTGTCCTGGATGTGTTCACCTGAAAATCACTTAACAGGCTGGGTTAGTCGTTTTCCCTTGGCACTTCTGACTCGGCGCTTTCGCCGATGGTTAACGTCGGATACTGACAATGTGGTCAGCCCTGTCGGCAGTGCCGGTTCTGGTAGGAACCCGGGAAGCTATTGTTTATCAATGTGTAGCGAGCCACTGTTGGGTCTCTATTGGGTCTGGCGGTGACGCACCGCGAGTGACTCCGGTCAGGAGTGTCGCTGTAGCGTGGCCAGACCCGTCGTTATTCAGTTTCAAGCTATCGGGCTGTTTACAGCCAGTGACACCTGCAAAAACTGAAAATTGCCAACGACACGCTGAACATTTTTCGGTTGGCCGTTGACGGAAAACTGCTTACCATCGAACGCCGTTTTTGTTGTCTCTACGTTAATTTCGTTTTCTGTCTGCCGCGTGAGCAGCACCGCCCTCGGTGCACAATCACTTAGTCCCTGCGTCTAATCCCTGCGTCCTGTTGTTTCTGCCCGGCCTCCGTTGGTGGCGCGGGTGGTATTACTGTACCTACTACTGATCTGGTTATCGCTTTGCCTGTCGGTCTGGTTGCCAGTTTGGCTAAGAGTCACGCCTGGCCAGAACCGATACTATGAGTGTCACCGGTCGTGTGAATCTGCAAAAGTCCCAAGTTACCACCCTCAAGCCAGATGCCAGAGCGTGCCGGGCTGCGTGTGCAGATTCCCTGTCACCGCTGACCCCTGCCTGTTAGAGTGTAGTTCAACTGAAACCTTGGGGTGGCTGTGGCCAGTCAAGGTGGCCAGTCAAGGTGGCCAGCAAAACTTGCGACCAAACTTGCAACCATTCCCTACGGCCAATTCCTGCGACCAGCATCGATCAAATAATGAGTGGTGCCGTTGGGTTTTACCGATGGAAATCAACCGATGAAAATTACCCGGGATGCGCACCCTGCCGACAGGTTGAGCATCCATTGACACTACATTACCGTCACATAGTGAGCATCTGTTGTGGTTACCCTAGCTCGGTTACCTCAGCACCGGTGAAAACCGGCGGCGAGCCTGTCGGCAAGTAACACGACAGCCCAGTATAGCATCCGAGGGCAGTGAACAACAAACGATACGGTCTACCCCGGATTCACACACCAACCCCGGTTTAGACACCATAATCGGGTTTTTACGCCGACGTGAGGCGCCTTGGGTGTTAACCGGTAAAAGCGCGGTTGTCCTCAGGTATTTAACGAAGGGCCATCACCCGGGTCTGTCACTCTGGCTTAACGCTCTGGCTTATTAGTCTGGTCTATTAGTCTGGCTCTATTACTCTGGTCTATTGCTCTGGTCTATTGCTCTGGCAAATCACTCTGGCAAATCACCAAGGCGAAAACCTACAGGAAATACCCGGGACGAAAACTCAAGACGAAAACCAAGGGCAAATCGGGCTCTCTGGCAGTACTATAGGAGCATCGCCGCTGCAATCCTGCACTAACCGTATATAAAGAGTAGCAAGCATCATGCAAGATCCATCCTCGCCTCGGCCGTCCGCGAGGACCACCAACGCTGACAGTACACGCGACGCGGTCCGATCCGGCACTGAGCGACAAGGGGTCACACACGAGAAGGTGACTGCGAATGACGTCGGTCAGCGTATCGATAATTTCTTGTTGTCGTTGACACACGGAGTGCCAAAAAGTCACATCTACCGCATTATTCGTTCGGGCGAAGTCAGGGTTAACAGTGGTCGAATCAAACCCGCGTATCGATTAAAGCCAGGCGACACGATTCGCATCCCGCCGCTCATCCAGACGCAGACCGGTACCGTGCGTGTACCCGATACTGTCAGAACTAAAATTGAAGACAGTATTTTGTATGAAGACGAGCGGTGCCTCGTCATCAATAAGCCCGCAGGTATTGCGGTGCATGGCGGCAGCGGTTTGGCGTTTGGGGTGATTGATGCAATTCGGCAAATGCGCGATGGTGCGTTGCCGCACGCAGATTTGGCACACCGCATTGATCGCGGTACCAGCGGTTGCCTGCTGGTCGGCAAGTCGCGCGTGTCGGTGGCTGAGCTGCAGGATTTGTTTCGGGATCACCGTGTTGGCAAAGAGTACCTCACACTTGTTGATGGTGTCTGGCCTGATCCAAGAGACGGTGACGTCACCCGAATCGACAAACCGCTGGAGCGTGATATCGAATCCGGTGGTGAACGATTGGTCAGGGTGTCAGCGGCGGGTAAGCATGCCGTATCCGAATTTCGAATTGCCCGTCGATTTGCCGGTGCAACACTGATGAAAGTTACGATTGAAACAGGACGCACGCATCAAATACGTGTGCATGCCGCCAGCGCGGGGTTTCCGGTCGTAGGTGATACAAAATATGGCGGCTCTGATGTGAATCAACGGTACCGCAGACAAGGACTGACAAGGCTATACTTGCACAGCAGTTCAATAACGCTGCTCACCGATCCCGTAGCCCGGTTTGTCGCACCGGTTGGCCGTGACTGGGAGAACGACCTAAACCGGCTCGACGCCTGATCGTTCGTCATATCCTAACCAAGAGACAACACTGGAGTCGGTTCATTCGCTGTGTTGTCGCGCAGTGGCGACGTATGACGCGGCCCGGTTCAAGCGCGTTGCCGTTATGACCCGCACCGGTTGCAGCATGGGATGACCGTGTCATGCTAACAGACGGGTTGCCGGTCATTTGGTGTGCGATTATTGGGTTGTGGTCATCGGGTTGTGGTCCTCTCAATAACCAATTACCGGTCAGGTACCGTCAGCGACGCCGTCATTAAAAGCAGGAGAGAACAGAGATACTATGGCACTGAAAACCGAGCAAACAGGCGTATCGGTACGCGAGGGGCTTTACCATGAGCTTGCGTCAGCGGCGTTGGTTGAAAAAACCAGGGCACGTCGTTGGTCCCTGTTCTTTCGGTTTATGTGGCTTGGCGTGTTTTTGTTATTGATCGCTGTGTTGTGGATGCGGACCCAGGGCGTCGACGGGCGAATAGGCTCTGGACAACACACGGCTTTGGTGTCTATCAATGGTGTGATCGCGGCGAACGAAACGGCGAACGTCGCGTCGATATTGGAAGGCGTTGAGCGCGCACTGAAACACCGACAGACCGCGGGTCTTATTTTGCGGATCAACAGTCCCGGCGGTAGTCCGGTCCAAAGCGGGATCGTCTACGATGAGCTCCTGCGACTCCGAAGCACCTACCCCGATATTCCCATGCATGCCGTCATTACCGATGTAGGTGCGTCCGGTGGTTATTACATCGCGTCAGCCGCAGACAGGATCTTTGCAGACAAGGCGAGTCTTGTTGGATCGATCGGTGTACGAATGGATTCGTTCGGATTCACCGATGCGATGGACGAGCTTGGTGTCGAGCGCCGCCTGCTGACAGCCGGCGACAACAAAGCATTGCTGGATCCATTTTTACCGCAGAACCCCGACCACGTTGAGCATATGCAAGCGGTGCTCAACACCATACACCAACAGTTCATTGATGCCGTGAAACGAGGTCGCGGAGAGAGGCTCAGCGATACGCCGGACGTGTTCTCGGGTCTGATCTGGAGTGGTGAGCAGGCTGTCTCTCTTGGGTTGATCGATGAGTTGGCCAGTGAATATCAGGTGGCGCGTGATGTGTTTAATGCGCCGGTTATTGTGAATTTTACTGCTGAACCCGATCCATTCGAGCAACTGACTCGCCGTCTGGGTGCGTCGATCGCATCACCACTGGATCGATGGTTTGCGCGAGGCGGTGCACTGCCGGAGACAACGCTGGCGACACCGCTGGCGACACCGGCACCGCAATCAGGTGCGCATCGGACACATGACTTACCGATTCCGGCACGCGATGAACGGGTTGTGTCCCGTTCTGGTTCTCAACCGTCGGCAGGCAGGCACGATCGTGACTGACTCTACGTTCGATGCAGCGTTGCCCGACGAGCAAGCAACACAACGTTTTGCCGAAGACTTTAAAAAAACGCTGGGTTTTCCTGAAATACTGTATCTCACCGGTGAGTTAGGTGCGGGTAAGACAACGTTTACGCGTTACTTGCTACACGCGTTGGGGCATCAGGGTAACGTCAAGAGCCCGACTTTTTCGTTACTCGAAATCTACCAGCTCAAGCTGGGTCCGGTGTACCACCTTGACTTGTACCGGCTCAATGACCCTGAGGAACTCGACACGATTGGATTCCGTGATCTGCTCAATGACTACGGTTTGCTGTTGATTGAGTGGCCGGAAAAAGGGGCCGGTGTGTTGCCTCCGCCGAGCGTATCGGTGCACCTCAGTTATGCCGATGAGGGCAGGTATGTGTCGGTGCTGCGAGGGGCGGGCGCATCATGACACCAGCGACGCTTGCGCTGCGGTGTCTGCTGCTGGTCGTCAGTCTGTGCGCAGCGGTCCCTGCGACTGCAGCGACCTTGCAGGGTCTCCGAGTGGTGCATCAGGAGACAGTTCAGCTGTACCTCGACCTTGACCAAACACCGGTCGATACACGGGTGTTTACATTGGCTAATCCGTCACGTCTCGTCATAGATCTTGCCGAATCGTCCATCAACACCGATCTGTCCGGTCACGATTTTCCGAAAGGTGCCGTGTCACGTGTGCGTCACGGTGTCCAGGACGGACAGCACCTGCGCATTGTCGCAGACTTACGCGGGCAGGCCGTGCCGGAGTGGCGTTATCTACAACGAAAGAACAGTAGTCGCCTGATTGTGGATTTGGGCTTGCCGGGTAACCCTGAGCTTAACGCACTGTCCAGTCAGATAACCCACACCGAACCCAACGCTGTCGTCAGAGCGGTAGTCAGCGAACCGCTTCGTGATGTGGTGGTGGTCATTGATGCCGGTCACGGCGGCAAAGATCCCGGCGCGACCGGTCGGCGAAAAACCAAAGAAAAAGATGTCAATCTGGCCATTGCACGGTTGTTATATCGTCGGTTAGACGCGCAGCCCGGTATCACACCCCGCTTGATTCGTCACGAAGACGTGTTTGTGCCGTTACGTGAGCGTCTGGAGCTGACACGTAAAATGGAGGCGGATGTTTTTGTATCGATACATGCCGATGCAGTCCCGCACAAGCGGGCGAGTGGCTCGTCCGTTTATGCCTTGTCATTAACGGGCGCGAGTTCGGAGACGGCTCAATGGTTGGTTGATAACGAACACAGCCAAGAGCTGTTTGGGGAAGTAACGCTTGATGGTTTAAGCGCAGACCTAAAAGAAACCCTGTTGGAGCTGGCACAACACAACACGTTGGAGGACAGCATCCATTTGGGTGGCATAGTGCTGCGAGAACTCAGTGCGATAGGCAAGGTACACAAACCGACGGTAGAAAGTGGCAACTTTGCGGTACTGAAGTCGCCGGACATTCCGTCTATTTTGGTAGAGACGGCGTTTATTTCCAATCCGTCCGAAGAGGCCAAGCTGAATAAACGAGGCTTTCAGGACGCTGTCGCACGCGCCATACAAACCGGGATCGTCCGCTATCTGTATGAACGTGCACCACCCGGTACTCGCTTGGCGGCAAGGCAGTAAGGCCGATCCTGTGAGGCTGGCCAACAGTCATGCTCTGGCGCAACACTGCCTGTTGTTAACCGAGCCAATGATCCCGGCTCGACAGCGCGCAGTGAATAATCCGTAGCCAATAACCGGTAGCCAATAACCGGTAGCCAATATCCAGTAGTAAGACCACTGTCATCCAAGATCGCAAGGCGGTATTCACGGTAGGCGTGTTACTGCCCAATGCCGTCAGGGTGACATGTGCCGTCAGTGTGACATGTGGCGTCATGACCCGCGACAATGTCGGTGGGGTTTTGTCATAATACACCATGCCCATTCAACAGCTTCCCAGTCACCTCATCAACCAGATTGCCGCTGGTGAGGTTATCGAACGACCGTCCTCCATCGTCAAAGAGCTGGTCGAGAACAGTCTCGATGCCGGTGCTACGTCGATTGAAATCGATCTTGAAGAGGGTGGCATTCGACTAATACGTATTCGCGACAACGGGTCTGGCATGAATCGGGACGACCTGGTCATGGCTCTGTCGCGACATGCCACCAGTAAGATCACCTCTATGCAGGATCTGCAGAGCGTCAAGAGCATGGGCTTTCGGGGAGAGGCGTTACCGAGTATTGCGTCGGTCTCCGAGCTGACCGTTCGCTCAGCGACGCAAGGCCAGGATCATGCGTTTGAACTCGGCTATGCGCAGGACGGGCAGCATCCCGTTGCGCCGGTCGCCCACGCCAAAGGCACGACTGTCGAAGTGCGTGAACTCTTTTTTAATATTCCGGCACGGCGCAAATTTCTGCGTACACCCCGTACGGAGCTTACCCATTGTGAGGGTGTGATCCGCAAACTTGCCTTGGCAAATTTTCAATGTAGTTTTGTGCTCCGTCATAACAATCGTTTGTTGTGTGACTGGAAAGTTGCGGTGACACAAACCGAGATGGAAAAAAGACTGGCGCGTATTTGTGGTGATGAGTTCGTCGCCAATGCACGCTACATCGAGACCGATGCGCTGGGGCTGAACCTGTCAGGCTGGATTGGTCTACCGGTGTTCTCCCGTAGTCAGGCAGACATGCAGTACTTCTATGTCAATGATCGTATGGTTCGTGATCGCGTGATCGCACATGCCGTCAAACAGTCTTACGCCGACCTGATTTACCATCAACGGTTTCCTGCTTTCGTGCTGTACATGACTATTGATCCCCGTGATGTGGATGTGAATGTGCATCCCGGCAAACAGGAAGTGCGTTTCCGCGAATCGAGCAAAGTCCACGGATTTATCCGCAAAACCCTCAAAGACGTATTGGCGCAATTCAGGCCTGCAGACGATCAGGTGGTTGATACCGTAACCGGTGAACTGACTGCTGTGACGAACACGCACCGACCATCAGGATCAGCGTCATTCGGTGGATCTGTTGCGGGCGCATCGTCACCACACCCCGCTCACTCACACGCCTCCCCGCAGTTGCGTACCCAAACCGATATGCCGCTCGCGGTGCAGGAGCAGCTTGATGCCTACGCAATTTTGGGTGCAGGTTCAGAGGCGACACGCCAGCGTGCGCCAGGTGCGGCACCATCGCATGGCCCGGCGACAGTGAATACAATCGGCGCGTCAGCCGACACCACAGAGGGTGCCGAGTACCCGTTGGGTGTTGCGCTGGCGCATTTACATGATGTTTATATTCTGTCGCAGGATCGTGCCGGGCTGATTGTTGTCGATGCCCACGCGGCCCATGAACGCATCACTTATGAAAAGCTGAAACAGTCTTACGCTCAGGGTGGTGTCAGATCGCAGCCGTTACTGGTACCGGTCACTGTTTCGGTGAGTTCGGCCGAGGCCGACGCGCTGGAGCAATGGGCTGACATTCTCACTCCATTGGGATTGGTGGTTGAACGCATGGGACCTGAATCACTGCGGGTACGTGAAGTCCCTCAGTTGCTTATAAAAGCTGATGTTGCGGCGTTGGTCAGGGACGTACTGGCTGATTTTATGGAATACGGCAGTAGCGAGCGCATCGAACAAAAAATGAATGATGTGCTGTCATCGATTGCGTGCCATGGGTCGGTGCGTGCCAATCGCCATCTGTCGATTTCCGAGATGAACGCGTTGTTACGGCAAATGGAATCAACACCCAACAGCGGTCAGTGTAATCATGGTAGACCCACCTGGACTCGCGTTACGCTCAAAGAACTTGATCGTCTGTTTTTGCGGGGACGCTAATGCCATCCCTGCCAGTGGTATTGATTTCAGGCCCGACAGCCAGCGGCAAAACTGCCGTAGCGCTGGCGTTGGCGGCATCGGTTAACTGCCGCCTGATCAGCGTAGATTCAAGTCAAGTGTATCGTGGGCTGGATATTGGCTCTGCCAAACCGAGTGCCGCAGAGCAGCGGCTGACACCTCATCATCTGATCGATATCCGTGAGCCCGAGGACACATACTCTGTGGCGGGTTTTCTGACCGATGTCGACGCGCAGATACAG
>CALDUO010000188.1 GCA_937923745.1 uncultured Granulosicoccaceae bacterium | reverse complement strand
TCAAAACTTCGGTGGCCAAGTTTTCGTGAATATAAATGCCGTTGTGCGTGATTAGCTCCTGATGAGCCTGAAACACAGAATCAGGGTCCGGGTTTGGTACCACTTCAACAGGCCATGTGTCTGAGCCAACCACTGCAATGTTACGTGCAGACAACCACTTTGCAGCTTCCATCCCGATACCAGGCGCCCCGGAATTAAACGTGGCGTTGTCGGTGATCCAATGTCGACCCCACCCTGTGTGGATCAACACAACATCACCTTCACCAGGACCTTCGATCCCCTGGCGTTCGATGGCAGCTTCCAGATCTTCGGCAGTCACTTCATCGCCTGCGTCCATCGGCCCGCCACGTAACGCGGTGATATCGAGAACAATGCCGCGCGTGAAGAACGGTTTTACATGTTCAATGCCCAGCTTCTTCAGACCATTCGCCCCGAAAACCTCGGTGGAGGGCAGGTTGTTGTAGAAGGTTGCGCCAAACGATTCTTTTCTGACGCCGATGTGGCCCAGTCCGTCGAACTGGGTGCCGACTTGGCCGATCTCGGTGGCCAGAAAATCGTCCATCCATACGACGGCATTTCCGCCCAACGGTCCACCGGCAAGACCAGACGTTCCGCGCAGCGCAAATGCCCGTGTGCCAAACAGTGGCATTTCGGCTTCGTAGACGCGGCCAATAGAGACGACGGTACCGGTTTTCATCAGCTGAATGGCTTCCATTGCCTTCTCTGAGGTCATGTAGTTTGAGGCACCGGCCTGATCGTCTGCACCCCATTTGGACGTTGGCACAGTGTGACCATCTGCCAGTGCAGCGGATGTTGCAATGGTGGTGGCAATAGCAAGCGTGGACAGTAATTTATGTTTCATTGTGTGCTCCAAAATTGGTTGACAGAAAGCGTAGACAGTCGTTGTTGTTTCATCGGTTCCTCCTGGGTTGGTTGATGACAAGTGTGGAAGTTACAGTTAGCCTCAAGAGTTCCTTCCAGGTTGGATTGAGGTGGTTCTGTGTTCCTGATCCTCTGTGTTTTTTTAAAGCTGTCTCAGTTGACCCTATAGACTGATAGGTCCCTTTACATCCGCCGAGGCGCGCAGGCTCAAGTGTTGAAATAGCTGACAGTGCTGAGTGTTCTTTCCGTCTTGGTTATTTTCTGCAATTAGTACAACCCTAATAAAACTGCGGCATTTACTGTTTACCTGTTGACTTGTATGGTGTGGGTTACGTATCGCCGTTTTTATTTAAGATACTGATCAGCTCCGGAATACTGGTTTGATCAAAGCCTGCTTCCATCGCAGCGTCAAAGGTGCCATAGACGCCATCGGCTACTGTTCGGGAAGCTTCTGCGGAATCAACCATGGCCAGGTAATAACCAATATCTTTGTGTGCATTGGATATGCTGAAATTAAAACCAGAGCCATCGCGTTCCAGGATATAGGGCTGCAGTCGCTGTAGAATGGCACCGGCACCGCCGCCTTTGGCGAGCACTTCCACGAGCACTTCTGCATCAACGCTGTTTCGGTCAGCACAGGCTGCCGCCTCTGCCAGTACCGCAGAAAAACCCAATGACACGAAATTGTGCAATAACTTGAGCTTGTGTCCAGAGCCTGCGGGGCCTGCGTAGGTGATGTTTTCTGAAAAGCTTTCAAGTAACGGCAACTGTTCCTCGAACAAGGAACGATCACCACCGACGATGAGGTTCAGCCGCCCCTCTGCAGCCTCCTTGGGTGTGCGGGTCATCGGTGCGTCGAGAAAGCGTCCGCCTTGGGCGATGACAGCTTTGGCTATCGCCACGGTTGAGCTTGGAATGGCGGTGGAGCAGTCGATAATCACCGCGCCTTTGCGTAGCCCCTTTAAAACCCCTTCGTCGTTGTGCAGTACATCCTCAACTTGGGGCGAGCCTGTTACGCACACTATAATCACGTCACAGTTGCCGGCAAGTTCTTTACCGGTGCTGAACGCTGTGGCACCACCCGCCTTGAGGTTATCAACCGGTTGGTTACCGGGGTGATCCAAAAAGCCTAATGATCGACCACTTTTTTGGATATTACTGGCAATTCCGTGGCCCATCAACCCGATGCCGATGACACCAATTCGCTGATTTTCGCTGTTCATAGATTCCCCTAGTGGTTGCGACCGCTGCTCAATCAAACGCCTCCAATGCACATGTATTTGGCTTCGACATAATCGTCGATGCCATATTTTGATCCCTCGCGGCCAATGCCGGATTCCTTCACGCCACCGAACGGTGCAACCTCCGTAGAGATAATACCTTCATTGATGCCGACGATGCCGTACTCCAGAGCTTCGGCAACACGCCAAACACGCCCGACATCTCGACTGTAGAAATAACACGCCAGACCAAATTCGGTGTCGTTTGCCCTGGCAATAACCTCTGCGTCGCTCCGGAACGGAATGAGCGGCGCGACCGGGCCAAAGGTCTCCTCGTTCATCAATAGGGAGTCTGCCGACACATCAATCAGAATTGTCGGCTCGAAGAAGGTGCCGTCATTGGCGTGACGTTTCCCGCCGAGATACACCGATGCGCCCTTGGCAGCGGCATCTGCAATGTGTTGCTCGACTTTTTCGACCGCCGCGTCATCAATCAGTGGTCCAATGGTGACACCTGGCTCAAGGCCGCCACCGATTTTCATGGCGCTCACGGCATTGGCCAAGCGTTGCGTAAAGGTATCGTACACATCTTCGTGCACAAAAATACGGTTTGCACAAACGCAGGTCTGACCCGCGTTGCGGAATTTGGATGCCATGACGCCCTCAACAGCCCTGTCGAGATCAGCATCATCGAAGATGATGAAAGGGGCATTGCCTCCCAACTCCATCGAGACCTTTTTGACCGTAGCCGCGCATTGGGCCAACAGCGTTTTGCCTACTGCGGTGGAGCCGGTGAACGATAATTTGCGAACAATGGGATTGGTGGTCAGTTCGCCGCCAACTACGCGCGCAGAACCGGTTACAACGTTAAGTACGCCTTTGGGAATGCCTGCGCGCTGACCAAGTTCGGCAAGAGCCAAGGCAGAATAAGGCGTGCTGGAGGCAGGCTTGACCACCACGGTGCAACCCGCAGCCATGGCAGCGGCGGCTTTGCGAGTGATCATGGCGTTGGGGAAGTTCCAGGGTGTAATAGCCGCGACAACGCCCACTGGCTCCTTGGTAACGACAATTCGTTGGGTCGGGGATGGGGCAGGGATAATGTCGCCGTACACTCTTTTTCCCTCTTCTGCGAACCATTCAATGAACGAGGAGCCGTACGCTATTTCGCCCTTAGCTTCCATCAGTGGCTTGCCTTGTTCCGAAGTCAGGATCAGCGCAAGGTCGTCTTGATGTTGCATACAGGCATCAAACCAGCGCCGCAAAATACCCGCTCGCTCTTTTGCTGTTTTGGCACGCCAGGCGGGCAGGGCAGCGTTTGCTGCATCGATCGCGGCGCGCACCTCCGATTCCGCCAGACTCGGGACGGTGCCCATGGTCTCCTGCGTTGCCGGATTTTGGATACTGATGGTGTCACCGCCACTTGCGTCAACCCAGGATCCGTCAATGTAGCACTGCTGACGAAAAAGCCGTTCATCAGTCAAGTTCAGGGCTGTTAACTTCATAGCTGCACCTTCAGAGTTGGCCCGTGGATGTTGCATTCGGCGTGTCGGGGCCGTGTTCCAGTGCTTCCGCAATCGCTTCGCCGAGTGTGACCGTTGTGCCTTGACCACCGAGGTCTGCGGTGAGTGGCGCATCGGCAGGCCCACGCGCGAGCACTTGCTCAATCGCGTCGACAACGGCATGGCCAGCTTGTGGATATCCGAGGTGTTCCAGCATCATAGCGCCACACCAAATCTGACCGATCGGATTGGCGACTCCCTGTCCGGCGATATCCGGCGCTGAGCCGTGTACCGGTTCGAACAGGCTCGGAAAAATGCGGTCGGGGTTAATATTGGCTGAGGGGGCAATACCGATGGTGCCGGTGCAAGCGGGTCCGAGGTCTGACAGAATGTCACCGAACAGGTTGCTTGCCACGACAACGTCGAACCAATCGGGGTGAAGCACAAAGTGGGCTGCCAAAATATCAATGTGGTACTTGTCCACCGTCACTTGCGGATAGTGGGGTGACATGGCGGCGACACGCTCGTCCCAGTAGGGCATGGTGATCGCAATGCCATTGGACTTCGTAGCCGACGTCAGGTGTTTTTTAGGCCGTTTTTGCGCAAGCTCGAATGCAAACTTCAGAATACGATCCACACCAACGCGCGACATGACCGTCTCCTGCAGAACCACTTCCCGCTCAGTATCCGGGAATATCTTGCCACCGACACTTGAGTATTCACCCTCGGTGTTTTCGCGTACAACATAGAAGTCAATGTCGCCGGGTTTTCGTCCCGCCAAAGGGGCCTTGACGCCTGGCATCAGTCGCACCGGACGCAGGTTGACGTACTGATCAAATTCGCGCCGAAACAAAATCAACGACTGCCACAGAGAGACGTGATCCGGGACCAGTTCCGGCCAGCCTACGGCGCCAAAATAGATTGCATCGTAGGGTTTCAGGAGCTCAAACCAGTTGTCAGGCATCATCTGACCATGCTTGACGTAATATTCGGCACTGGAAAAATCGAACCATGCCCATTCCAATTCAAAGCCGTACTTTCGAGCGGCGACCTCGAGAACACGCACCCCCTCGGGTACGACTTCTTTACCTATTCCATCACCCGGTATGACCGCGATTTTGTAACGGCTGAGTGCCATCAAAGACTCCAGCGTTCGAAAACAAGACTTTTCCCAGCATATAGAATGTGTTTAGGTAAACAATAACGCCATAAGTTAAGCCATTATTAGATAAAGGTGAAGAATATGAGCTCGACAGATGACCTTGCCTTCTTTAGCCGCGTCGCCATGAACAGCAGCCTGACATCGACCGCGCGTGAGCTTGGTCTGTCGCTGCCGGCAGTCAGCAAAAGGCTGACCTTGCTCGAACAGCGGTTGGGGGTCCAGCTGATTACGAGGACAACCCGGCGCCTTGACCTGACACCTGAAGGGTTGCAGTACCTTGAGGGTGCACGTCCCATCCTGCGTCAGTTAGACGAGTTGGAAAGTGCAGTGAGCAGTCGTCAGCAAGACTTGCGCGGACGGCTGCATATCAACGCATCGTTTGGGTTTGGACGCCGTCATATCACACCACTGCTTTCGGCTTTTGCCACACAGTACCCGGAGATAGAACTGTCGCTCGACTTGACCAGCGCGCCCGTGAATCTGTTGACCTCCGGCATTGATATTGACGTTCGTGTCGGCAAAGTTCCCGACTCGCGTCTCGTGGCGTTTCACCTGTTGGACAACCCCAGAATCCTGTGTGCGTCGCCCGACTATCTGGCACGGGCAGGTACCCCCAAAGACGTCAGCGATCTGCTCAATCACAACTGCATTATCCTGCGCCAATTTGAGAGTGACTATGCCATTTGGCGATTTGTCCATGCTGGCAAAGAACAGGCTCTGAAAGTAACAGGCACACTAAGCAGCAATGACGGCGAGGCTGTCGTCAGTCTTGCGCTTGACGGGCACGGGCTTATATTGCGTTCACGCTGGGACGTGCACGAGCACTTGCGCCGTGGTGATCTTGTCGCCGTGCTACCCGAACACGAGGCACCCAAAGCGGACATTCACGCCGTTTATCAACACAGGCGGCATGTACCCGCCCGTATTGCCAAATGTGTTCAGTATCTTGCACAGAATCTTCCCAATCGATTTTCGGATGCTTAAGGTAAGGGAGTAGGGGCGCACTCAAGAGCTCACGGACTGGATGTGTGCTGGTCTGTTTTGCGCCCGTGTTCTGACCCGTGTCCTGTCCTATGTCCCTGTCCTATATCCCTGTTCTGTGCCCCTGTCCTGTGCCCCAATGTGTGACAACTCGCTCAATAGGTCCACGTGGGCATGCCGATTTTGCGTCACTCGGCAACACTCGATGCAGGCGGCATACTAATTGAATCCCGTTTTACAGTGAGCGGGAAGAGCCGATGCCACCTGACAGTCCGCACCACCACCACCTTCGGTTTCTTTCAAAAAGTCAGTTGAACTGTCTGCGTCCGAACGACGTTTCCCGGCCGCTGTATTCCTTGGCTGTTGTATCCCCGGGCCGCCGTATCCCCGGGCCGCCGTATTCCCGGGCCGCTGTATCTATCGTCGCGTCACGGCAGTGCACCTGTTGTTAAGTCACCCGTATTTGCCGCTACCGCTGCGCTTAATTGCAGCAAGAAGCACACTGCTGTACGGCCATGAATCCTGGTGACCCGTGTTAAGGGCTGTTAACTGGCGTCAGCAGGTTTTGTCGTGT
>CALDUO010000187.1 GCA_937923745.1 uncultured Granulosicoccaceae bacterium | reverse complement strand
GAAGGTACCTGTGAAAGTGCCAGTGAAGCTCCGTGGGGAGGGGAGCAAGAGGGTGGCGTCGACTGGCGCTGCTCTCCTTGCTCTGCGTTACGTCTAAACAGTATCCCGTTAACCGTGAGATTATATCTCACGGTTTTTTTTGGCTGACGATTCGGTGAAGCCTGATGGTAAAGCCTGAGAGTGAATGGTGCTGCTAACGCAGCACAGTGCTACGGAGTCGGTAACGGTGAATATTCGTCGAACAGTGGCGTTAACTGACCGCTAGCCACTGATAGCTGTTACTGATAGTCGGCTACTGGCAGCTAAATGTCATCGAAGCCCAATGGCTGGTAAGGTTTAAACCCGGTCTATCCGGCGCATCAATAATGACACTGTTAACCAGGTAGTCGCCGGATCGTGCGGTATCAATGGTGGTTTTGCCTGTCTCAGATGTTCGTGATAAAGAGCGGGTCAGTGTCTTGTCGTCAGAGGCATCACGATAAAAGACTTCAACCTGTCGGTTAGCCACGGGTGACTGTTGATAGGTCAATGTGAGCTCAAGCGTCTGTGCGCATAGAGTCGGGTCAGTGCGAGGGGTTAGCTCAAGTGTGTGTTCGGTGGTTAACCCAAGGTTGTGCTCAGGGCTGTGCCCAGGGCTGTGCTCAGGGTTATGCTCAAGTGACTGTTGATGATCAGTTGACGTCTCGTTATTGTCATCGTCAGTGACCCGCACAAAGGTTTTGGCATAACGATAGTAACCTTCCTGGATATTGAACTCTGGCAGTTCAGCAGCCTTGCTGCCCTCGTTTTCTTTGATGGTCTGATTGATCAGTGAGGCTTTTAATTCAGCATTGTCAAAGCCGTGATAATCCAGAAATTCGTCGAAATCATCTCGCGTTTTGTAGGCGAGCAGATTTTGTGTGGTCGTTATCGCTAATTGGTAGGTACCGGTCTGTGTTGGTACCACATGAAAGGCCGGATAGTCGCCAAGGTCTGAAGTAATGGCTTGCGTTCCGGTCGGCCCTTTAAAGACGGCACTGGAAAATCGATTGGGGTCATAGGGAAACGCCGAACCCACAAAGTCTTGTCCGTTTCTGGCATCAACCAGAAGCCTTTTGTTAGGCGCTAAGAGTGTATCGAGTGGATCGAGCCAATACTCGTGGGCATGTGCTGCTGTTGAGCAAAGTAGGCAGGCGAGGGTGATTGCGGCGGTGGGCTTTAAAAAAGGAAGCAGGTCTGACGACCTGCCAAGGGTGGAGACGTTTCGTATGAAAAAATCAGATGTTAAGCGAGGATCACTCATACTCAGAGTCTCAGGTAGCGGGGAAGTTCCTGCTACCTGAGAACACTGTATCTTAGCTCTTGGGTAACAGTACTGCGTCAATCACGTGAATTACGCCGTTTGATTGTGGTACGTCTGCAATAGTAACAGTTGCAGAGGTTCCGTTCTCGTCAGTGAAGGTGACTTTGTCATCAGCATATTCTGCTTTCAGCATGCAACCGCCAACCGTTCCGACCATAGCCGCACCGCCAGCCTCTTCAGCCATCTTGATCACGTCAGCAGCCATGGCTTTGGCAGCAACAACATGGCAAGTCAGAATGGTTTGCAGTGTCTCTTTGTTTTCTGGCTCGAGCAGTGTGTCTACAGTGCCTTCTGGCAATGCAGCAAAGGCATCATTAGTAGGTGCCAGCACGGTAAAAGGACCTTCGCCTTGCAGTGTGTCAACAAGACCTGCTGCCTGTACAGCGGCAACCAGTGTGGTGTGATCTTCTGACTGCGAGGCGTTTTCGATGATGTTCTTGTCAGCAACCATTTCAGCGCCACCAACCATGACACCGTGACCGCCTGCGATAACGCCGCCTGCCAGAGTTGCAAAAAGAGCTGCAGTAACCAATTTCATTTTCAGTTTCATGTGGATGTCCTTTGTGGTTCGTGAAGTAACGTTGTGTTGTGCAATAGGATACGCTTCAAAAAATCTTTTGGATGCTATAAAAACATCCTATGAAACTTGTCTCTGGTCGGGATACAATGAAGTGTCAACGCACAGCTCTGAAGCGTTCATGTTCCGTTCACAGAATATTCACGCATCCCGGTAAATAGTGCAGCATATTCAAAATAAAAGCGCTCCTGTTGCACCGGTCTTCCAGTAACACGTCGAATACCAACGGGACCTACTATCGCATCTTTGACAGGGCAGCTCCGTATGTCTGTAAAAATTACACTACTATTTCTTTTAAGTTTGATAACAAGTGTCACGGTAGCGCACGAGCTTCGGCCCTCGATTATCAACATGACTGTCACAGACAATGCCATCAAAACCACCAGGCTTATGGTGAATCTCGAAAGCCTGATTGCCGGTATTGAGCCCGAACATGAAAACACCACCGAGTCAGAGAACAGCGAACAGTATGAACAGCTTCGTACGTTAACACCTGAGCAGTTGGCCGAAGCGTTTGAAACGTTCAAACCTTCGTTCGAGTCTTTATTTAACCTTACCACGTTGCAGGGTGAGTCGATTCCGGTGCTTGCAAGCATTGGCAATATACCAGCGGTGGGCGATACACGCGTAGCTCGTGACACAGAGCTGTTGCTGGCGTTGCAGTGGCCCGAGCAGGCTTTGGGTTTTAAGTGGCAGTGGGATGCGAGCCTGGGTGACGTTATCGTGCGTGTAAATTCTGGTGGTAATACATTGGACCATGCAGAGCTTGTGCGTCAGGGTGACCAAAGCGATGCGGTTGTGATTGGCACGGTAAGCCAGGCATCACTGGGTGAAGTGGTGATTGACTATCTGAAGTCAGGGTTTGTACATATTGTGCCACGCGGCCTTGATCACATTTTATTTGTGATTGCCATATTCTTAATGTCGCCGGCGTGGCGGCCTTTGTTATGGCAGATCAGTGTGTTTACGGTTGCGCATTCCATTACGCTTGTGCTGGGCACTATCGGCATCATCAATCTGTCAGGCCCTTGGGTTGAAGCATTGATCGCTGCGTCCATCGTATGGTTATGTATTGAAAATATCATCAGCAACAAAGTGCAGCAGCGACGGCTGTGGGTGATATTTGTGTTTGGCCTGTTACACGGGCTTGGGTTTGCCAGTGTGCTGTTGCAGGTCGGACTGACGACCAGCCATTATATGGCAGCGCTAGTGGCGTTTAATGTGGGCGTTGAGATCGGACAGATCGTGGTAGTGGGTTTGTGTCTGTTACTGATTGCCAGTTGGGCATCGTCCAAGCCGTGGTACCGAACCCGAATTGTGATGCCGGGTTCTCTGGCGATAGCGGCAGTAGCCGGTTTTTGGGTGGTTGAGCGGCTTCAACTGGTGTGAAGCCGCCCCGACATACCGTGCAGTGCCTAAGGCGATATTCGCCTAGGCGGGTTCTGTAACGTCTGCGGTGAACGATATGAGCAGGTCCTTGGCGTCTATCTGATCACCCATTTTAACCAGCACGTCTTCAATGGTGCCCGATCGTTCAGCATGAACGGCGGTCTCCATTTTCATGGCTTCAATAGAGAGCAGGACTTCACCGGCTTCAATGGTTTGACCTTTACTGACATTCAGTGCAGAAATAACCCCTGGCAACGGTGAACCAACATGGTCGTTGTTGGCAAGGTCGGCTTTGGGCCTGACCATACCCTCTGCAGCACCATGTGCCCGGTCGGGTACTGCGATTGAGCGCGGTTGACCGTTGAGCTCGAAGAACACGCGGACCATGCCTTTGTCGTTGGTTTCACTGAATGCCAGACATCGTATGACCAGTGTTTTACCTTTCTCCAGATCTACCAGAATTTCATCACCCGCGTTGACGCCATAAAAATAGACAGGTGTGGGCAAGCGACTGGTGGGTCCGTACAGTTCTTGTGCCGCGACAAAATCACGGAACACCTTCGGATACATCAGATGTGACGCATATTCCTGTGAGCTGATGTCCCGACCTACTTCTGCTTCAAGTGCCTGCTTGTCGGCAACAAGATCAACCGGTTCGAGTAGTGCGCCGGCGCGCCCTTCAATAGGTGCCTCACCTTTGAGCACTTTGGCCTGAATGGCCTCTGGCCAGCCACCCGGTGGTTGACTCAGTTCGCCTTTCATCAGCGACACCACAGATTCCGGAAATGCCATATCGATATCAGGGTCTTTAACATCGTCCATCGATAAATCCTGGCTGACGATCATCAACGCCATATCACCAACCACTTTGGATGATGGCGTGACCTTAACGATATCACCGAAGAGTTGGTTGACATCAGAGTAGGTCTGCGCCACTTCATGCCAGCGTGAATCAAGGCCTAATGAACGGGCCTGTTCTTTGAGGTTAGTGAACTGACCGCCAGGCATTTCGTGCAAATAGACTTCTGAGGCCGGACCTTTCAGGTCTGATTCAAACGCGCTGTACTGATTGCGCACCGCTTCCCAATAAAACGAAATTTCGCGTATCGATTTTGGGTCAAGTCCACTGTCTCGCGGACCACCGGACAACGCTGAAACCAACGAGCCGAGGCAAGGCTGTGAGGTATTGCCGGACAACGCATCCATGGAGGCATCAACGGCATCAACGCCTGCATCTACCGCTGCCAATACGGTACTGGCAGAAATACCGGATGTGTCGTGGGTATGAAAGTGAATGGGTAAATCGGTGGCGTTACGCAGCTCGGTAAACAACTTGGTGGCAGAGGCCGGTTTCATCAAACCGCCCATGTCTTTGATACACAGAATGTGTGCACCGGCCTTTTCAAGTTCGGTGGCAAGGTCCATGTAATAACCAAGGTTGTACTTGTCACGTTTGGGGTCGAGCATATCGCCGGTGTAACAGATGGCAGCTTCACACAGCTTGCCACTGTCGAGGACCGCATCCATTGAGACGCGCATGTTCTCTATCCAGTTCAGGCAATCGAACACCCTGAAAAGATCGACGCCACCGGCAGCAGCTTCTTTTATAAAGTAGCTGACGGCGTTGTCGGGATAGTTGGTATAACCCACACCATTGGCACCACGTACCAGTGCTTGCAGTAACAGATTGGGAGCGCGCTCGCGAATATTGGCCAGGCGCTCCCACGGGTCTTCGGTCAGAAATCGCATGCTGACATCAAACGTCGCGCCACCCCAGCATTCAAGCGACAGTAATTGAGGCAGTGCTTTGGCATAAGCTGCGGCAATACCTTCGATGTCAAAGGTACGCATACGGGTGGCCAGCAATGACTGATGGGCATCACGCATCGTAGTATCGGTGAACAGTACCCCTTGTTGCGCTTTCATCCATTGCGCAAACTTCTCGGGTCCGTCAGCCTCCAGGCGTTGACGTGTACCGTCAGGAATTGGCATGTCGTACCACGGCGCTTTTGGCAGCAGACGGTCTTCGTCGGGCTTGAGACGGTCGCGGGTTTCCGGATGACCATTGACCGAGACATCGGCAATGTACTGCAACAGTTTGGTTGCCCGGTCTTTTCGTTTTACCTGCTCATACAAAACTTCTGATGTATCAATAAACTTGGTGGTGTACGTGTTGTTCAGGAAATCAGGGTGGCTGATTATGTTTTCGAGAAACGTCAGGTTCGTGGTAACACCCCGAATTCGAAACTCGCGTAACGCTCGGTCCATGCGACGAATACATTCATCGGAGGTTGGGGCCCACGCCGTGACTTTTTCGAGTAGCGGATCGTAGAAGCGTGTAATCACAGCGCCCGAGTAGGCGGTACCGCCATCGAGTCGAATGCCAAAGCCAGATGCACCGCGATACGCTGTGATACGGCCATAGTCCGGTATAAAATTCTGCTCGGGGTCTTCGGTGGTGATTCGACACTGCAGGGCATGACCGTTGAGCTTGATATCCTGTTGTGCCGGTACACCGGATTCAGGGGTACCGATGACTTGTCCTTCTATCACTTTTATTTGTGCCTTAACCACATCAACACCGGTGACTTCCTCTGTAACGGTGTGCTCCACCTGGATGCGCGGGTTCACTTCAATAAAGTAAAACGCACCGCTGTCCATATCCATTAAAAATTCAATGGTGCCTGCACCGGTGTAGTCGGTGGCACTGGCTATCTTTAAGCCCAGTGAGCACAGTTCCTGACGTTGCTCTTCGGTTAAATAAGGCGCAGGTGCACGCTCGACAACCTTTTGATTGCGGCGTTGCACACTGCAATCACGTTCAAAGAGGTGTACAACGTTACCGTGTCGGTCGCCCAGTATTTGCACCTCAACGTGACGGGCACGCTCAACCAGTTTTTCAAGATAGATTTCATCTTTGCCAAAGGCAGCCATTGCTTCACGCTTGGCTTCCAACACTTCGGTATCGAGATCTTCCGGTGACCGAATGACTCGCATACCACGACCACCACCGCCCCAGGATGCCTTGAGCATGATGGGATAACCGACCGCCTCAGCCATGGTTTTTATGGTGTCCATGTCATCGGGCAGCGGTTCGGTAGCAGGGACAACAGGTACGCCGGCTTTTACGGCAAGGTTTCTGGCTGCTACTTTGTTGCCGAGTGCGCGCATGGTGGCGGCAGAAGGACCAACGAACGTGATACCGGCATCCACACAAGCGTCGACAAACTCAGGGCTTTCAGACAGAAGTCCGTAGCCTGGATGAATGGCATCTGCACCGGAGGTTTTGGCAACGCGAATGATCTCTTCGATGGAGAGATAGGACTCGATTGGCCCAAGGTCTTTGCTGAGATGTGGACCTTTGCCCACTTGGTACGCTTCGTCCGCCTTAAATCGGTGCAGTGATAATTTGTCTTCCTCGGCCCAGACGGCAACGGTCTTGATGCCAAGCTCATTCGCAGCACGAAATACGCGAATAGCAATCTCAGACCGGTTGGCAACCAGCAGTTTCTTGATGATCAAGTGAACAGGCTCCTGTTGTGATGAACGATGATATCGTTAGGCAGAGCGCGCACAATGAGTGGTGTGTGGCTCTGCTACAGCGGGAGTATGTTAGCAGAAAGTGTAAGGCAGGCTGACGCTCGGGCAACACCGAAGGTCGTTTAAATAATACAGGGGTGGTCTTTGGGGGAGTTTATGGTGCAGTTTCCGGGCAGCTCTCCGGGCGAGTGCCGGAGCGCTGAACTATCTGCCTATCGAACGGTTATTCGCTGATCGGGAAGATATCAACAACGGTTGGTTTGCCATCAATACAATCGGCATAGCCGACCGGGACCGTGATCAGCACTTGGTCTGCATTGAGCATCGCAGACAACGCAATTTTCTCGATATCTTGTTGTGTTGGCTCTTGGGGGTCGGTGTTGTTAACCGACACGTGCAGTACGTTGCCGCGGCAGCGGGCCGGACCGGTGTTCTCGCTGATCTCAATGGTCAGGAACTCCGTGCCGTTAAAGTGGCCGGTTCTGACTTCTTTTAAATCGGTGGTAAACGTGTGCTGGATCGTAGAGGCCGTTGCCAGACCACCGGCAAATGTGCTGAGACCGATTGCCAGTAGGGTTGCGGCTGCGGTGCTGACGGGCCGACGAGTGGCCGACAGGTTTGACCTGTTGGCTGTTGCTTGACTTGATGCAAAATTCATCATGGTTTTGTACCGTTTGGCTTTATTACAACTCCTGCTGTCTCTGTAAGACGGCAGGCTGGTTCCCTACAAGGCCAGTTAACGGCCGTTGACCTGCAAACCTTTAATTCGGAAGTTTGCCGGTCCTCTACAAAGTCGGTGTCCAACGGCCATAAATAGTGCATGGCGTGGGCCCGGTGCTGCTGCAGAGCGTAGTCGAATCAAAACATTAACAATCAGTAAGCCAGAACTGTGCCTGGTCTCACTGGCGTGGCCGATCCCGTGATCCTTGGTAGGTCCGGTGAGTCGGTTTGTATGCCAAAAAAATTGCCTGTGTCGGCAGTGCGCCTTCATGAAAAAATTGCGCTTTCAGAAATCTCTGACAAGTGCGATTGTAGAAGGTTTACGGTATGGACACTGTAAACGATCTGCAACATTCTGCAAACCCGGTTGCTTTGGCGCCAAAATGACGACCGCGGTGTTATCAGAGTAACGGCCAGAAACCGCCACAGGCCGACATTTGGCGCAAATCCCGTACTGAAAAATAGGTAAAAACCCGTAGAGTCCAGACTTAACTGGATTATTGTGTGGGTTTGTTTTGGACTTGCGCAGTTGTCTGTGGTGTAATTTGGCGGAATTTGCCTGAACGCCGGTGCTAGTTGCACCATTATAGGGCAAGGTCAAGCCAACCGTTCATTGAATAAACAAAACGCAGCGCCAAATGCTGGCTGCTGCGACACGAATGGTTTATCCATATCTCCCGGAGGATTTCTACACATGTCACGACGTAAGTTTCTTCACGCCGGTATTGCTGGCGCTGGCGCAGCTGCTGCCGCAGGCACAGGCCTGATCACATCGGCTCCTGCTATTGCCCAGGAAAAAACCAAACTCACCATCGTATCAACCTGGCCGCGCGACTTCCCCGGTCTCGGTATCAGTGCCCAGCGTCTGGTTGCACGTATCTCAGAGCTGTCTGAAGGTCGCATCGAAACCGAATACTTCGCCGCTGGCGAACGTGTTGGTGCATTTGACTCTTTCGACGAAGTCGCATCCGGTAACGCACAGGCTTATATCGCTGCAGACTACTACTGGAAAGGCAAGCACCCTGCGTGGGCTTATTTCACCGCAGTACCTATGGGTCTGACCACCACTGAGTGGACCGCATGGATCAAGTACGGCGGCGGCCAGGCACTGTGGGACGAAGTGGCTGACGGTTTTGGCCTGAAGTGTCTGCCTTGCGGTTCAACCGGTTGTCAGATGGGTGGTTGGTTCAACAAGGAAATCGAATCTGCTGACGACCTGAAAGGTCTGAAAATGCGTATTCCTGGTCTGGGCGGCGACGTCATGGCCAAGCTGGGCGCATCACCGGTATCACTGCCCGGTGGCCAGATCTACGAAAACCTCGTCTCTGGTGCTATCGATGCAACCGAATGGGTAGGTCCGTACAACGATTACTTCATGAAGTTTTATGAAGCAGCCAAGTACTACTACGCACCTGGTATGCACGAGCCAGGCAGCTCGCTGTCTTTTGGTATGAACAAAGAGTTCTGGTCAGGCCTCAGCGCTTGGGAACAGGCAATCATCACGGCAGCGTGTTACGAAGAGCATGCCAACAGCTACGACGAAGCGACAGCCAAAAACGGTGAATACCTCGCCAAGATGGTTGAAGAGAACGGCGTAGAAGTACGTGAGTTCAACGACGACATCTATGACAGCTTCGGTGAAGCTGCTGCAGAAGTCTTCGAAGAAACCCGTGACCACAGTGCACTTGCTGCCAAGGTGCATGATGCGTTCGACGAAGCCAGAACCGAACTGGGCGGCTGGATGAAGTATGCCGGTGTTGGTTTCAGTAACCAGCGTAACCGCGTGCTCGATCTGTAGTAGTACCTCGTCTTAATAAGAGCGGTACGGTATAAATCGTAAAGTCGGGTGGCAATTGCCGCCCGATTCTTCCTTGTGTCTGTTCGACGCACGGTTATGCCAAGCTCGATAGACAATCGTTAAGTCCCGAAGCAAAGCGCCTGCTTTGCTTCGGTGTTCTATAACCCCGGGTTGCCCTCTCCGACCAACCCCTTCCTGACATAACAAGCTTATGGATACGGATTCCTTACAATCCACGCCAACGTCTCCGCTCCTGCGTTTATTTGGATGGGGCATGCTGGCGGTACTCGTCGCCTGGTTATCAAACCAGTGGTTAATAGTCTCCCGCGAATGGCCAGGTGTTACAGCGCTTTTTTCGGGTGAGGTGCAGAGCCAGTCGTTGATGCAATTAGGTATCTATGCTGTCTGTCTGGCGGTCATTATTCTGTATGTACTGTCGTCGCGTAATAAGCCATTGCGCACTGACGCTGCGTTAATCACTCGTTTTAACACCTGGTTTATTCGGGGCTGTTTTTGGGCGGTGGTGTTTGTTGGTTTGACCGATATGGCCATTTCGTTCTTGCGGGTAGAAGGGTTGTTACACCACTTTTTCTCTGAAGATATGGTGAAGGAGCTGGGTCGGTCGCAGTTTCGTGGCAGCATGATTCACATGCCATTGATTGGAGCCGGGTTCCTGTTGGCATTGGTGACACGAACCGTTGGCTTCCATTGGCTGGCTTTGCTCATCGTGGTCGCAGAGCTCGCTATTGTTATTACACGATTTATTTTTTCTTATGAACAGGCGTTCATGGGAGACTTGGTGCGCTTTTGGTACGCAGCACTGTTTTTGTTTGCCAGTGCGTACACCTTGTTACATGAAGGGCATGTGCGTGTTGATGTCTTTTATCACGCGTTAACACGGCGATCAAAAGGCCGGGTGAATGCGGTCGGTGCTGTACTGCTCGGTATGTCGCTGTGCTGGACCATCATATTGATTGGTTTTAAGGGCAAGTCGTCCATTATTTACGGACCTATGGCGAACTTTGAGGTTTCCCAGTCCGGTTTTGGTATGTACACCAAGTATCTGATGGCAGCGTTTTTGGGTGTGTTTGCTATTTCGATGCTCATACAGTTTGTCAGTCAGCTGTTCGATGCTTACGCTGATATGAAAGACAATGCACCTGAAGTCGAAGAAGCCGTCGACATCAATTACGTGGCAACACCTGCCGCTGACTTAAACCAAGCAGGGTAATTCGTCATGGAACTCTTTTTTCTTGCTCTGTTATTGGTGATGCTGGCGGTAGCGCTGGGATCAGGTTTTCCGGTTGCATTTGCACTGCCTGGTGCAGCTATTGTGACTATTTCACTGGCAGCGATCAGTGGGTATTTATTTGGGGGCGGCGTAGACGCCTATTTTGCACAGGACGGACCCAGTCAGTGGTTGAGTGCCGGTGTCACTAACCTCCGCGGTATCTATTGGGAAGTCGAGCGCGACACGCTTATCGCGATTCCGCTCTTTATATTCATGGGTATCATGCTTCAGCGCTCCAAAATTGCTGAAGATCTGTTGATCACTATGTCGCAACTGTTCGGCCCGGTACCGGGTGGGCTTGGTATCTCCGTGGTATTTGTGGGTGCGTTGCTCGCAGCAACGACCGGTATTGTTGGCGCCACCGTTGTTGCGATGGGCTTGATCTCACTGCCGGTGATGTTGCGCAACAACTACTCACAGTCACTGGCGACAGGCACCATTGCCGCTTCAGGCACGTTGGGCCAGATTATTCCGCCATCTATCGTTCTGATTATTCTGGCAGACCAATTAGCCAGTGCTACCGATCAGGCAGCTACCGCTCGTAAGGCCATGCATAAAGAGGCAACCGGCGAGCTGACCATGCCGTCAGAATTTGCGGTGACCTCCACCAGTGCGGGTGAAATGTTTCTCGGTGCGCTGGTGCCAGGTTTGGTGTTAGTGGGTTTATACATGACCTACATATTGGTCTATGCGCTGCTCAGGCCTTCCAAAGCGCCAGCGGTTCGTTTTGACAACGTTGAAAACTCTGGCTTTCTGTTAAAGGTTATTGGCACATTGGTGCCACCACTGGCACTGATCTTTATGGTGCTGGGTTCAATCATTACGGGTATCGCGACGGTTAACCAAGCCGGTGCTATCGGTGCTGCCGGCGCGTTGCTGATGGCAGGCTACCGTTTGGCTGACGGACCTCGACGTTACTGGCCGGCATTCCTCGCGGTTACTGCACTGATCGGTATCACAGTGGCGTTGTATTTCTTTGATACCAATATCAAGAACGTTAAAACCAGCCGCGATGAGTTGGGGTTGATGTTCTCGCTGGCGGTTGTGGCGTTATTGATAATCGCCTTGATCTGGAGTGGCATCCGTGTCAACCGTATTGAAAATACGTTGCACGAAGTCATGATCGAGACGGCAAAAGCCACGTCGCTGGTATTCATTATTCTGCTCGGTGCTGCCATGCTGACGGCCGCTTTCCGTGCGTTCGGTGGTGAAGAGCTTGTCAGAGACTTTCTGAACAGTCTGCCCGGGGGTTTCTGGACGAAGTTTGTTATCGTCATGGCCGTCATTTTTGTGTTGGGATTTTTCCTCGACTTTATCGAGATTGCTGTGGTCGTGGTGCCAATCGTTGCGCCGATACTGCTGGCTGATCCGTCCGCGAATATTACCGCTGTCTGGCTGGGTGTAATGATTGGTCTGAATATCCAAACCTCATTCCTGACGCCTCCTTTTGGTTTTGCGCTGTTCTATCTGCGTGGTGTGGCACCCGCGGTGGTCAAGACTATCAATATGTATAAAGGCGTTATCGCGTTTATTGTGCTGCAATTGATAGCGCTTGGTATCGTTGGATACTACCCGCCGTTGGTTAACTATCTGCCTAACCGTGTGTCGTTACTGTCAGATACCGCGCCACCGCCTCGTAACCCAAAACTGCAATACTGCATTGAAGAGTACATGGGTGAGCACTATGCAACCGAGGGCGATAATTTGCGTAGCCTCATAACCGGCACGCAGTCGCTGGATTACTCAATGCTGCCAAAGAAACTCAATAAAGCGGTAGAAAGCAGTTTCGGTTCAGCACTGGATTCGTTTACGTTATTAGAGGCTGTTCAGGCAGCTGAGAATGCAGTAACCGAGGCGTCGGTGGCGTATCGTCCGTTACATACACAGGTGCGTGATATCGAGACGGGTATGCGTAACGTAACCCGTGATATCGAAGAGCTTAAAACCCGACTGAGTCGTGTGTCGGGTGACGACGTCGATCGGAGAAAGGCCGCTATCGAGAGCCGCATAACTGAGCTGACCGCAGAACACGATGCGATAGCTGCCACTATTCCTGCTGAGTGGGAAGCGGCACACGCAGAATATGCCGAGTTAATAAAGGCTGAACAGAAAGCCAGAACCGAATATCGTAAGGCGGCAGACAAAGGTTACGCTGGCATCATTGAACTAAGGAATGCACTCAATGCCACTGAAGGTTTCGTCGCACTCGAAGGCACCATTGAAGCGCTCAGATCGCAAATAGAGAGCAGCGAACCGGCTGACATGCTAGATCCGATTAAAGATCTGGCCGATCAGTTTGGTGATCTTGAAGGTGCAGGTGATGTTAAATCTGCGCTGGGCAAAGCAAGGTCTGCGCTGAAGAAGAAAAAGCCAAACCTGAAAACGGCACTCAAAGAAATGGATAAGGCTCAAAAAGCCTACGACGGGCAAGTTGAGTGGCGGCAACAGGCAGATACGTCCTTGAAAGAACAGATCAATACTTATGAGGGCAATATCAAAAACACCATTGGGTTACGCCAGCAGGAGAAGCTCCCAAGGGAGGAGGCCCTTTTCGTTGCTCAGTGTAGTGCAGGACATCGCGATATATCGCTGAACTTCTAAGCTAACCGACGTGTCGGGTGTCTGTTGTGTGCAGACACCCGGCGTCAGTATTGTCTGTGATTACTCAATTTGGCTGTTGGTTCAAGGCTGCCCCTTTTTATTGGATATGCTTTGGCTATTGTCGCTTGTCTGCCCCAGGCGCTTAGGCCCTCTTCGCGCTTGATACTTGCCAGGGTTAATCCTGATCGGGTTTATTTGTTCGGGTTGAATTCTGCAAGCACGTGCCGCGTCAGCACTAAATACTCAGTCAGCCCCTCAGTCAGTCATTAGGGTCAA
>CALDUO010000186.1 GCA_937923745.1 uncultured Granulosicoccaceae bacterium | reverse complement strand
GCAATCTGAGTAGAGAATACCGACTTGATCACCCGGATAGCTCGGGAACCTGAAAGCAGAAGCACAATAATGCCGTATTGTGCCGAATGGTACGACCCACGCCATGACAGATGAATTGCCTCTTGAAAAGACACGTATTGAAATACGCAATGGCGAACAAACGGGTACCATAAATGAGAGCAGCAAGATTAACCAGTCTGGTATCAAACCCGATAATGCCACGGTCGTTGGTTTTATCGATTTGCCAAAATTGCCGGGTTTGCCGGGTTTGCCGGGTTTGCCGGGTTTGCCGATTAAAACACTTCGTCGTATCGCATCAACAGCAATTTTGTATACCAATTTGGTTTATCACAGACGCGCTCACCTTAACGTGTGTTTTGTTGCCTGCGTATTGATATTCGGGCCTGTCATCAAATGACGCCATTAGCAATGCTGCCGCCCTCGTTACTTTGAACCCGTGAGAAACACAACAACCGAAGGCCGATGTGCATCTATAATCTAGTCTAGTGTATTGAATAGCACCCGACTGTAGGCTAGAGGCACCGTACCGTGATAAAGGCACCCAACATTCAATCAGTGAGCGAATTGCTCAGCTCGTCAGACTTAAAACCCGACAAAAACCTGGTAGAACAAATCTATCTGACGCTACGCTACCTGATTGAAACCGTTCAACTTTTACCACTTCAAAGAATTTCGGAAAGTGAGGTGTCAGATTCATTGGGAGCATCCCGAACGCCGGTGCGGGAAGCCATGATCCGGTTGACCAACGATGGTCTGGTCAAGGTCGTTGCCAAAAGCGGTACCTACGTCAACCCTATTAATATTGATCGTTACTGCGAAGCAGCGTTTATGCGCACCCTGGTTGAAGTGGGTGTTGTTCAGCGGGCAGCTATGTCTTGGAACGACAACCCGGACAATGAATTGCTGCTCAGCGCTCCGTTCAAAGATCAGCAGGCTGCGCTGCAACAGGAGGACTATTTTGCTTTCGCGCGTGCCGATGAAGAGTTTCACTTCAACATATTTTGTGTCGCGAAAATGCCCGGGCTTTGGCACTCTTTAACACGTGGGCAACCCGATCTGTCCCGCGTTCGCCATCTCAGAAGAGTCTTTCAAATGCGCCGCACTGAAGGAGTATTGAACGAACACCTCTCAATTATTGATGCGATTCGGTCAGGTTCTCCAGACCGGGCAGAGGCAGCTATGAAGGCACATTTGGGCACCTATGAGGACGAAATTGCCAAGCTCACCGATAATCCTCACCTGGTCGACTATATCACTTGCATAAACGAGCCAAGCCCACGCAATGCGCGCACGTTTGCCGCTAACGCCGAGATTGCCAAAGAACAAACCGAAGACCTGAGATTCCCGTTTCACCGGTCAAATGCCTAGCACACACCCTGTGGTTTAAAGAGGCATACTGTCTACCAGCGAGGGACTTTGCGAATGTAGTTTGGCCTATATTTCAGCATTTCATCGGTATCATCGCGATCAGTGACCATTGCGTGTTCGTACAGGTCACTCAACTCAGACAACGCGTCGTGGTCCAATTCAACACCCAGGCCCGGGCCATCCGGCACACGCAGTTTGCCCTCGTTAAAACTGCGACGCCCGCCTTTTACAATCTCTTTGGTCGACCAAGGGTAATGCGTATCGCAGTCGTAAGTCAGCTGTGGAGATGCCGCACCCAAATGACACATCGCTGCCAGAGAAATGCCAAGATGAGAGTTGGAATGCATGGACAGCCCCAGATTAGCTGCCTTGCACACGTGATTCAGTCTGACGGCACCGGTAGCGCCACACCAATAATGATGATCACCCAGGATAATTTTTACAGCACCTTTTGTAATGGCCTCAAACACTTGTTCCAACTCGACGACCACCAGGTTGGTGGCTAACGGCACATCGGTTATGTTGGCAAGCTCTGCCATTGCATCCATACCCCGGCATGGGTCTTCGAGGTATTCAAGAATACCGTCCAGTTCATCGATGACATATTTTGCCGTCGGCACGGTCCAGGCGCCCATCGGATCGATACGAAGGTTGTGATCAGGAAAGGTCTCGCGTAATTTGCGCAGGGTTTCAATTTCCAGATCAGGTTCGAGCACCCCGCCCTTTAATTTTAACGATTGAAATCCGTGCTCGGCGACGAAGAACTTCGCTTGCTCAACGAGAGCGTCAGGCGTCATGACCTCTCCGAACATGTCGGGACCATAGTCGAGGTTCAGTTTGGCAAATTTATAAAACAGATAACCGCCAAACCGAATTTCATTTCGAACGGCACCACCGAGTAGATCGCAAACCCGCCGTCCGGTCTTTTTACCAATCAGATCAAGGCACGGTATTTCGAAAGCGCTATACACCACATCGGTCAGTTTGTGATCGGTAAGCATCGTCGGTGCATTGATGCCACCACCTTCAGGCAACGCTGTTTCCACGCGTTGTCTTAGGCCATGCAGATCAAAGGGATCCAAACCAATCAGCGTCGGCGCTACCTTTCGTAACCCCACTAGCGTGCGCTCTGCCCCATACGATTCACCCAACCCCACCAAACCGATATCAGTTTTGAACTCAATGACCGAGCGCAAGAAGACCGGTTGCTGCACACCCTTGGTGTTGACGAGCGGCAAATCGGGCACCGCAATAGGTGTGATAACAACTTCTGTGATTTTCATACCATGGGCTCTTCAAACAGGTGACGTAAACAGTGTGACGACCAGAAGCCTATTAAACGTTGACCCCGCACTGACGTGATGTTGTGCGCTGACACGATGCTGTGCACTGATACAAAGTGCTCTACTCTGTGCTGTTCGCTTGACAATATAGCCTGAGCTGCGTCAACAAAAAAACGCCCGAGCAGAAGCATTCAGTCTCGACGGGCAGGATGGAGTCCAGGTATACTTCCCAATCAACATGCAATCTACCATGGTAAATTGATATATTCAAAGGCTGCAACCGGATGCCTGCGCTTTCCTGTTCCCCCGCGCCTGTAGACCTGTATCGATACCTCTGTCTTGGCGCTTTCCCGACTATTTTTATCCACTTACGCACGCGAGTCACGACCGAAAAACGAGGCTCCATCCGACTTGGCTCCATCCGACTTAATGTCCGGAAGCTCACCCAGGTATGTAGGCGTCTATGCCTTAAAAAACCCGGTTGGTACGCTCGCGATGAGGATACGGTGTTGATAGAGATGGACTTGAACCGACAACACAGTGCAGGGTATCGGTTCATAAGACAACAACCGACCCCGACAAGTCTTCCGGCGCTGTGGTACCTGGCCAGTTACACGTGCATCTTTTAACTATAGAGGCAAATCGTACCGGCTTTGTTGCCAACAAATAGGGCCATTAAACAAGACGCGAGCCGTCGATGATCCGCTCGGTAGTTTTTTACCATTGAACGATATTTTCGCGCGCGTGTGAAATACGCCGTTGGATCTGTCACCACTGCAAAACGCAACAGTTGTTATCAATCCCCTCCCACAAAGTGCTTTATACTTCGCCGCATCGGCATATTGAGACGATTTTGCGGTGTTTATATGCCCCTAGGCAGTGATTTCGTTGTTTTTTGGCACTATCTGCACTACCGATAGTCAGAGAAATACCACGGGTCATTTAGCAAACGCGCTGGATAACACCATTAACATGAACAACCACACGACAATTCGCACACTCATCGCTGGCTGTATGCTCGCAGGGATAACCGTGTTGGCGAGCAGCTGTTCTGAATCTCAGGTGTCATCCCCGCAGGTGTCATCCCCGGAGGAGCCAGCCAGCCCTAACGTCATTGACTCTAACAGTGCTGACTCTTCAAGTGCAGCACCCGACACTGCGAACAGCGCGTTTAACGATATATCCACGGGCGTCGAAGATAATGCCAACACGGCAGATTCTGTTGGCACCGACACCACACCAAGCAGTGACCCCATTGCTTCAAGCAGTGCCACAGACGTTGCCAGCAACGATACCTCTCCAAGCGCCGACACTGATATTGCCTCTGCCACGAACAATAACTCAGCCACTAACGCGGACAACAGCAGTATTACAGATGCAAGTAATACAGATGACGCCACACCGTCAAACAGCAACCTGCCACTGGCTGATCAGTCCGTTGCCGATCCAATGACCCAGAACACCACGATGGTCATGTTTAACATCACTGTCCCGGCTTACCAGTCCAACGCGCTCTTGGTCAGAGTGGCATGGGGCGACGAGGTGTCTGATGCTGCTTGGGTGGGTGATGAATTCTGGGCAGTGTCCACCAAATACCCCACCGACACCGAAAACCCGCTGACTGTGACCCTGTTTGATAACAATGGCGGCGTTGTGTTGGGCACAGTGAGCACGGTACTCAGAACCGGCGTTAACGCGTCTGAGTCTGTCGACATCACAGCAGCGCAATTCGATACCGCCGCTTGGGACGATAACAACAACGGTATCAGCAATTTTGACGAGAGCCTCGCCGGGCTTGACCCGCAATCAGTACAAACCGACACACTGGCTATTCGGGAGACCTTTGCACGGTCGATAAGATTGGGATTTCATGCTCAGAGCCTGGAAAACAGGCTGCCGGACGAGCGTCCCTTTTACGAGCTGAATGCGGCAGTACCGCAGAGCTTTGATCCACCTTACTGTCAGAACACCAAATCGATTGATCTCGATGTGGGTGGTAACGGTAAATTCCTTGACACCAGTCGTTGTGTAAACACATCGTACAACGATGGTTTTACACAACAGGGGGATCGGATACGCACGGCTGAGTCAGTCTCTTGGAGCGGGAAATCGCTGAGCTTTAATTCTGAAGCCGGCACTCAGCGCGAGACGAATTTCTCAACCGATACCCGACAAATTAACGACACCACACAAAGACAAACGGGCCAAAGTGATTTCAGCATACGGCAGGGCAGTAACCGGTATAACCAGATTCTGTCCTATGATGTGACCGGCCATACCCGAAATAACCTGCGCGACCAGATCCTCCGTGACTCGTTGCTGTGTGAGGTCACTTCAGGCACTATCACTGAAACCTGGACAGGTCGGTCTTCCAGTCGTGTAGTCAACGGCACAGAAATCACCACGCTGTCCAAATCAGCTTCTGATGACCTCTGGGCAGTGACTGTCACAACACCCGACGGCGAGCTGATTGAT
>CALDUO010000185.1 GCA_937923745.1 uncultured Granulosicoccaceae bacterium | reverse complement strand
CGGTCGGCCCTTGCGCACCTGTTGGAACTTGACGACACACTCGGTGACGCCAGTGCGCGGGATTTTCTGGGTGGTTATGGTTTTCGCGGAGACCAGGCGTTGCAATCGGTTGGCACGATGTCCGGTGGGGAAAAGGCTCGTTTGAGTCTCGCGTTGATCGTTTATCAACGTCCGAATTTGCTGCTGCTTGATGAGCCAACCAACCATTTGGACATGGCAATGCGCCAAGCGCTGGTGGATGCGCTGCAATCCTTCGAGGGTGCGCTGATCGTTGTATCGCACGATCGGTATTTGTTAAGGGCGACGGTTGATGACCTGTGGTTAATCGATGATGGGCTAATCACACCCTTCAGTGACGATCTTGACGGGTACGCCAAGTGGCTGATGCAAAGTCATCGGCAGGCGTCTGACGACACTGGTGCATCCCGTGAATCACCTGCCACGGATCGGCGCACAGCCAAGCGGGAGTCAGCGTTAAAACGCACGCAGTTACAGCCACTGAAGAAAACGGCCAACCAACTGGAAAAACAGGTGCAAAAGCTTGAGTTAAAGCTCGGATCTGTTCGTGAGCAGCTGGCTGACAATGGACTATATAGTAATGATCAGAAAGAGCAGCTGGCCGATCTTTTGCGACAGGAGGCCACACTGAAAACTGAGCTCGACACAGCAGAAGAGCAATGGCTGGACGCCCTTGATCAACTTGAACAGGCGACCAAAGAAGCCAATTGAAATGGATTATAGGTTCTTGCGCGCAGCCAAGCGGGCCGGAATGCAGCACACAGAGGGTGATACACATGAATACTAAAATACGTGCAATAGCGACACGGTTCGCGATACTGCCAGCAACGGTATGGATGGCAACGGCCTTGTCCGTGACAACGGCTCGCGCAGATACGCTGGACAATTTGGGTGTGCTGACGCAGGCTCAGTTTCTGGTATTGTCTGAAAACATGGGTGCCGCGACACACTATAAGTCGATAGCACCTGCAGAACCGTTGGGCGTGTTGGGTTTTGATGTCGCGCTGGAAGTCTCGTCAACCGATGTGGACTCAACGGTCTTTGATCTTGCCAGTGATGGCGGGTTTGAACTGGACACTTTCTTGATTCCTCGTTTACACGTGCACAAAGGACTGCCGTTCGGTCTTGATGTTGGAGCATCGCTTACCGCCATACCCGACACCGACTTTAAAGTGATTGGTGCCGAGCTGCGTTATGCCATTCTGGAGGGCACGATTGCAACACCTGCGCTGGCCGTCAGGGCAACCTATTCGAAAGTGACCGGCATAGACCAAATTGATTTTGACACGATGGGGCTTGAGCTTGCCGTGTCCAAAGGATTTACAATCCTAACGCCATACGCTGGCGTCGGTTATCTGCGCTCCAACAGCGAGCCTGGCGTTGACGGTTTGGCCGATGAATCTTTTGACCAACAGAAAGTGTTTGCCGGACTCAGTGTAAACCTTGGGTTTAATCTGGGATTGGAAGTGGATGTCACCGGTGACTACACCACCTACAGCGTCAAGGGTGGCCTTCGGTTTTAGTCCGGTAAGACCGCTTGTACCGCAAACAGCACGATTGCAATAAAGAGGATGGTACCGATCAGTCCACCGACAATGAAGTGAACAGGGCGGCCGCGTTCGAAATCGCGTTGCCGGTTGCGGCTGGATTGCACACCAAATGCGGCAGACAAGACGCTACCGATCACAGCAAAAAGTCCGGTGCCGGTCCGACGTTTGTCGGCGGTGTCACGATCTTCGTTATTGGGGTCGTTCGGGTTGTCGTCGGTAGTCACGATTCGGTTTTTTCTCTGCGCCAGCTGCGCAGCTGGCAGCCTACAGTGCCTGCGTTCTGCAAGCACCGTTCATAGGTGTATGGTCTGCTGTCGTTAAACCCGGTGTCCGCAATGTCAAGTCAGGCATTGCCCCTGCAAACATTACCGCTGTAAATAGACAATACCTGTATAAACAATGCCATGCAGTTGCTTAACCGGTATGCGCTCAACCGTTAGGCACTGTCCGGCATTGCGGCAATTTTGTCCCGCTGGGTCAGTAGTTTTTCACGTGCAGAGCTTGCATCACTGAGTTTTTCGCGTTCCTTGTCGACAACCTGTTCCGGCGCTTTGGCCAAAAATCCCTGATTGTCCAGTTTGGCCGACAGTCGTGAGACTTCTTTATCCAGGCGTTCTATTTCGCGGTCGAGACGCTTAAGCTCTGCAGCTTTGTCGATCAGCCCGGCCAACGGTATCAAAATTTGCATGTCGTCAACCAAGGCGATAGCCGACTCTGGTTTGGTTTCTCCGGGATTGATTTTGGCAATACTGTTGATGCGCCCCAACGAACAGATTAATTCGCGATAATCTTTTATACGACGATTGTCTTCGCTGTTGGCGTTATCGATGAGTATGTCGAGCTTTTTGCCGGGGTTGATGTCCTGTTCCGAGCGGATCTTACGCACCCCGATAACAACAGCTTTGACCCATTCAATTTCGTCCATCGCGGTCTCGTCACCGCGTCCATCGGTACGCAGATCGCTGGAGTCAACGTCGTTGTTGCCCTCAGGATAAGGCTGCAACGCAATCGATTCGCCTGTTTTACCGGCCAATGGTGCAACCTGTTGCCAAAGCTCTTCGGTGATAAAGGGCATAACCGGATGAGCCAGACGCAACACTGCCTCCAGCGTACGGACGAGCGTCGCACGGGTGCCAAGCTTGACGTCGTCGGGGCTGTTACCGAGCAGTACCGGTTTTGCCATCTCCAGATACCAATCGCAGTACTCGTTCCAGATGAATTCGTATAACGCGGTTGCTACCAAATCAAAACGATAAACGGCGGCAGCTTCATCAACGGTTTGTTGTGTCTCGGCCAATTTGCCGATGATCCAGCGATCAATCACACCGAGCGTTGGGTTGGCGGTGTTGGCACCGCAGTCGTGCTCTGCGGTGTTCATCAGCACATAACGGGTTGCGTTAAAAAGCTTGTTACAAAAATTACGATTTCCTTCCACCCGTTTCAGATCAAAACGAATATCGCGACCATTGGTGGCCAGTGATGCAAAGGTGAAACGCAGTGCGTCGGTACCGAATCCGGGAATGCCATCCGGAAATTCAGCTTCGGTCATTTTACGAATCTGCTTTTCACGATGATCCTGCATCATGTTGGCGGTGCGTTTGGTCAGCAAGTCTTCGAGGGAAATGCCGTCTATGATGTCGAGAGGGTCGAGCGTATTGCCTTTGGATTTCGACATTTTCTGACCGTTGGCATCGCGCACCAAGCCATGTATGTAAACCTCCTTAAATGGCACTTCACCATCCATGAAGGTGGTGCCAAACATAATCATGCGTGCAACCCAGAAGAAAATAATGTCAAAGCCTGTTACCAGCACAGCGCCCGGATACCAGGTGCGCAATGCTTCGGTGTCATTGGGCCATCCCAGGGTTGAAAATGGCCAAAGCGCTGACGAGAACCAGGTGTCGAGTACGTCGCTGTCCTGATCCAGTGTGACGGTATCGGCCAGCGCGTACTTTTCGCGTACAGCAGATTCGCTGTGTCCGACGTAGACGTTACCGGCTTTGTCATACCACGCCGGTATCCTGTGACCCCACCAGATTTGACGGCTGATACACCAGTCTTCTATGTTGTCCAGCCACTGGTAATAGGTTTTGGCCCAGTTGTCGGGTACAAATTTAATTCGGCCATCGTGCACGGCATCTAAGGAGGGTTGCGTGATGCGTCGGTGACCACCGGGTCTGCCGTCGGGTGTTTCTTCGCGAGTCAGGTCGACATACCATTGATCAGTCAGATACGGTTCTACCACCGCACCGGTGCGGTCACCGCGCGGCACCATCAATACATGGTCGTCCACTTTTTCCAGTAAACCTAATGCATCAAGATCCGACACAATACGTTTTCGGGCCTCGTACCGATCCTGACCGCGATAGGTTTCGGGTACGTTGTCATTGAGCGCGGCATCGTGATCAAAGATGTTGATCAGCTCCAGCGAATGCCGTTTTCCCATTTGATAATCGTTAAAGTCGTGCGCCGGAGTGATCTTGACGCAGCCCGTACCGAACTCTGGATCTACGTAGTCATCGGCAATGATTGGGATGGTTCTGCCCACCAAGGGCAGGTCAATGGTTTTGCCAATCAGGTGTCGGTAACGTTCGTCGTCAGGGTGTACAGCCACTGCAGTATCACCGAGCATGGTCTCGGGTCGGGTGGTCGCCACGACAAGATGTTCGTCGGCGTCGGTGAGCGGATAACGGAAATGCCATAAGTGTCCTTTCTCCTCTGCCGACAGTACTTCGAGGTCAGATAATGCGGTGTGTAACACCGGGTCCCAGTTGACCAGCCGTTTGCCGCGATAGATAAGCCCTTCGTCATACAGACGAATAAATACATCGAGCACCGCCTCGGACATGCCTTCGTCCATCGTAAAACGTTCACGGCTCCAGTCCAGTGATGCCCCCATACGACGCAGCTGTCGGGTGATCGTGCCGCCCGATTCCTCTTTCCACTCCCACACTTTTTCCAGAAATTTTTCGCGACCAAGATCGTGCCGTTTGATGCCCTGCTGGGCCAGTTGACGCTCCACGACCATTTGGGTGGCGATACCGGCGTGATCGGTGCCTGGCTGCCACAAGGTGTTTCGGCCCTTCATTCGGTTATAGCGAATGAGCATGTCCATGATGGTGTCCTGAAACGCATGGCCCATGTGCAGCGTGCCGGTGACATTGGGCGGCGGTATCACGATGCAGTAGGGGTCGCCTTTGCCAGTGGGTGCAAAGTGACCGTTTTTCTCCCACGTCTCGTACCAGCGCTGTTCGATCGATTGTGGGTCGTAGGTTGTTTCCATAAGGCGTGTGTTGGGTAATCCGCGTTGCTGTGGCCGTTGGCTCTGTAGTTTACAGTTTGTGATGGTGCAGCGGGTAGCCGCGCTGCTGATAATACCGATATCTTTCGCGCGCACCCTCGCGCACGCCGGGTGCCTCGGTGACGACTTCAAGGGTGCGTTCAAATCGAGAGAAAAATGGCGGGACGCTCTCGGCCAGATTGATCAGCACTGACCGTTCCAGGTCGGGTTCGGTGTTGTAACCAATGGCGACAGGTTCCTGCACTGCCTGCGTTGTATAGGTGGTGCCAGTGCTAGTGCTAGTGCCACTGTTAGTGCCAGTATTGGTGCTGGCATGCCCGTCAGTATGATCGGTGCACACGACCCTACAGTGTGGTACGAAACTGTCATCACGAAATCCCCACAGCGCTTCGTCGACCCGTTTCGCGAGGTCTTGGTCATCGGTGTGAATAAAGACGCGCCGGGATTGGCGAACTGCTTTTTCGGCAAGTTTGCACACCATGTCTGTGCGCGAGTCGATGGAGTTCGTCGACTCCGGTTCAGTGGCCGTTGGATGACTGGTTGCCGGATCACTGGTTGCCGTATCACTGGCTGCCGGATCGGTCGACGCCGAATCAGTCGACGCCAACACGTAAAAGTCGACGCGTGTCATGACACGTGGTGTTTTTGCAGGTATTCCATCAGCAGTGGCACGGGGCGGCCAGTTGCACCTTTGGCTTTGCCTCCAGAGCGCCATGCGACACCGGCAATATCAAGGTGCGCCCACGAATAGTCTTTCGCAAAACGTGACAAAAAGCAGCCAGCAGTAATACTGCCTGCAGCCCGGCCACCAATGTTACCCATGTCGGCAAAATTGCTGTCGAGCTGAGACTGATAGTCGTCCCACAGTGGCAGCGGCCAGGTTCTGTCGTTGGCGGCCATTCCGGCTTCGACAAGATGATCGGCCAGTGTATCGTCATTGGCCATCACCGCGCTGGCGACGTGACCCAGCGCGATTATGCAGGCACCGGTTAGCGTCGCGACGTCAATGACTGCAGCCGGTTTGTACTTTTTAATGTAAGTCAGTGCGTCACACAACACCAGACGACCCTCGGCATCTGTGTTCAGGATCTCAACGGTCTGACCGGACAGCGTGGCAACCACATCACCGGGCCGTGATGCATCACCGTCAGGCATGTTTTCCGCGGCTGCAACGACGCAGACGAGGTTACAGTTAAGGTCAAGTTCCACGCAGGTCTGCATAACACCGAACACGCCGGCAGCGCCGCACATGTCATATTTCATTTCATCCATCGCAGCACCCGGTTTTAGCGAGATACCACCGGTATCAAAGGTAATACCCTTACCGACCAACACCAGCGGCTTTTTGGATTTGGCCGCACCGTTGTATTCCATACAAATGAGTTTTGCAGGCTGGCGACTACCTCGGCTTACAGACAACAATGAGTGCATACCTATTTTTTTCATCTGTGCTTCATCGAGCACCGAGACTTTGAGCTTTTTGAAGTCTTTTCCCATACTGCGAGCCTGTTTGGCGAGGTAGTCAGGTGTGCAGATGTTAGGGGCGAGATTGCCAAGGTCGCGTGCCAAAGAACACCCGTGACTCAGCGCTTCGGCTTGTGTCACAGCCAGCTTCACAGCTTTCAGTTGAGCAGTTTTTTTGGTGCCGGAAATCAGAAAATCCCACGCTTTCAGCGTCTCTTTTTTCTGCGCAGATTTTGCGGTGACTTTTTTGCCAATAGTGTCGTGAGCGGTAAACCGATACGCAGCTTCGACCACTTCAAGCGCCTCCGTATGGCAGCGCCATTCAATGTCATTGCCTGCTACTGTCTCCGCTGCGAGGGTTGACACAACACGCTCTGCGCCGGAGCTTCTGACTGCTCGCACGACCGCCTGACAGATAGTGCGATGTTCTTTTTCGCTGGTCGAATCGCCACCAATGCCTGCAAGAAGGATGCGTGGCGGCAGGTTTTTGTCTGTGGTGACCAGCATCAGTGTTTCACCCGGTTTGCCGCTGATGTCACCCTGTTTTACGGCTTGCCGCACTAACCCATTGGCAGCACTGTCGATGGTTTTGGCAGCTTGAGTGAGTGCACCTGACGCGCCGATACCTACGATCAGGCAGGCGTTGGTCCAGCGTTTGGGTTGTTGGGACAGGACAGCTAGTTGCACAATGATGCTCCGGTGGGTGATCACAAGTTGATAACAGTTGCAGAGTTTAGTGAAACACAGTGCATCCGTCATCTATATACAGTGGTAAGAAACGTCGGACACCCTCATCGACAGCTTCGTTGTCAATGCAGACAGGTAAGTGGTCGTGCCTCTCAGTCTTTTGTAGTGTGACGTATACTGCCTGCATCCGTCAGATGATCCATTTAATTATTACAGCGCGTGCGAAGTAAAATTCTCGACAATTATCTGATACGTCAGATGCTGACCAATTGGTTCGCCGTCACCACGGTGTTACTGGTAATCATGGTGGGTAATGTGCTGGCGAGAAGCCTGGGTCGGGTGACCGAGGGGACGATCGCACCGGATGCGGTGCTGGCATTGGTTGGCGTAAAGTCCATCAGCTTGTTGGTGACTCTGATTCCGCTGGGTCTCTATCTGGGAGTATTACTCGCGCTGGGACGTTTCTATCGGGACAACGAAATGTCCGTCATGCAGGCTTGTGGGGTTGGCTTAAAAGACATTTTCAGACCAGCGGCTATCGTTGGACTTGCAGGTGTCACATTGATCTCGGTGCTGACCGTGTATGCCTCTCCGTGGTCGGCGCGGCAGGAGGAGGTGCTCAAAATAGAGTTGGCTGAGCAGTCTGGCCTTGGGTTGCTGTCGGCCGGTCGGTTTATCGAGAGCAGCAACGGCGACACTGTTTTTTTTACGCAATCCATCGATCCCAGTCGTCGTCAGTTTGAAAATGTCTTTATGTACCGCAAACGGGAGGAAAAACTACCGGCGGTCGACACTGCACGTTTTGCGTCGTATCAGGTTGATCCGGACAATGGTGACGAATATCTGGTCTTTAATGAGGGGCAGAGTTCAGTGGGTAATCCGGGCGAGGCAGAATACACGCTGACCACGTTTAAACGACAGGGAGTGCTGCGACAGAGACGCGACAGTAACGCGCCACAGCTCCGCACCAGGGGCAAATCGTTAACCCAGTTATGGCAGTCTTCTGATCTTGCCGACAGGGCAGAGCTGCAATGGCGAATATCCATACCGCTAGCGGCACTGATACTGGCGTTACTGGCCGTACCGCTGAGTCATACCACACCACGACAGGGTCGGTATGCGCGTATCGCGCTCGCCATACTCATATACATCCCGTACGCGAATTTACTGGTGCTTGCGCGAAAATGGATCGCCAATGGCACCAATCCGGTCTGGATCGGACTCTGGCCGGTTCACATGATGATGCTGTTGCTGATTATCTATCTGGTGTCGAGACGAGTCGGTTGGCGCTGGCTGCGTATGCAGGGACTCAAGGGGCTCTGATGCTGACAACACTCGACAGGTATATCGGGCGCTCTATCCTGTTCACCACCGCTCTTGTATTGTTAACGCTGGTCGCGCTGGCTGCGGTTTTCGGCCTGATTGCCGAGCTTGATGATGTGGGGCGGGGTAATTACACGCTGTCGAGGGCGTTGTACTACACCGTGCTGACGTTACCGGGAAAGGCATGGCTGCTGTTCTCACCGGCCGTGCTGTTGGGCAGTTTGCTTGGGTTGGGCGCATTGGCTAATAACAGTGAGATAACCGTGATGCGTGCCGCTGGTATCAGCACCGCGCGTATTGTCAGAGCCGTGTTGATTACCGGTATCGGGTTTATGGTGGTTATTACGTTGTTGGGCGAGTATGTAGTGCCAAAAACCGAGCAGTTTGCTGAAAAATTGCGTCTGACAGCGCTCGAAAAACGGGTTTCAGTCGGTTCGAGATCGGGTTTATGGGTTAAATCGGGTGAATTATTTATCAATATTGGCACTGTGATGCCAGATTTTACATTGATTGACCTGGTGTTATACGAATTTGACGAAAGAGAGTTATCAGAGTCAGTCAAAGTCGCTAAAGCTGTTCCACTGTCGGACATAGAAGCAAGAAATGCCATCATCGATGGCGTACTGGGAAATACTGCGACAGAGGGCAGAAATCGTCAGCGTTTCTCGTCAGGATGGCGGCTATTTGATCTGGAATACACCGTTTTTAACCCATCTGGTGCCGAGAGTTACACTGTTGCTGAAGAATTGAGGGGGGAGCTTGTCAGCCCGGATGTGCTGCAGGGTATCTCGGTATCTCCCGAAAACCTGTCAATTCGAAACCTGATGGACCAGGTGGCTTACCTGAACGCGAATAATCTGGACAGTAAACGGGTTGAACTTGCGTTGTGGGTGAAGGTCAGTAGTCCGTTGGCAACAATGGTGATGCTTATGTTGTCACTACCCTTTGTTTTTTCATCTCAACGCAGTGGTGGAGCAGGCCAGAAAATATTCGTCGGCATCATGTTGGGCATTGGTTATGTGCTGGTTAACAAGCTGTTAACACAGCTGGGTTTGGCCAATGGCTTGCCACCCGCGCTCAGCGCCTTTTTACCGCTGGTTTTGTTCCTGCTTATTGCTATTCTCGGTCTTCAGAGGGTGAGTTAAGTATTTGTTTTTGAAGGTTTAAATCTAATCACCTTCGTCTTTGCCACGACATCAGCCAAGGCCTTTCCCTCGGCATTAAAAAAGCTGTAAATCAGCGTAATTCCGAATAAAAAAACACCGCAGAGATACCGTATCAGCGCTTGTCGTGATGAGATGGGCGAGACGTTGTCATCCACCACTTTTATTTGCCATGCACGCATACCTAATGTTTGCCCACCGTTAATCCAAAAACCACAGAAAAATAACAACGTCACCGGAAAGATAATCATCAAATACAGGTGTGATTGTATTGCTTCACCCTTATTTAACGTAACCGCCAACGCAGTTATTAAAAATAGCAGTGCAATAATTAACAATGAGTCGTAAATAAATGCGCCAATCCGCCGAAAAGTTAAATTAATGTGGGTTTTATGCATGGTCAATTAACTGGAATTTAAACAACAAAAAAATGAAAATTTCAACTTGTAGTTGAAAAAAAAATAGACTACGTGGACAATGCGCACTTTGAGGGTGTAACTAAATTCAATTTACAGCCTCAAAATTTTGGAATCAATAACAATAATCAGCACATTGTATTTGAATCTCAGTAACGTCAATAACTCACCGGTCGATGTCGTTACCGTACTTTAAATTGATGTGAGGTCGATCTGAATTACCGCTTTTTGGCGTTGCTAATGAAATTTTCCAGGGATGTTTAAGCGTCTTTATTGAAACATTGGCCTGTAATTTGGATATTTGAGTCAGTCGATCTGACCAAAAATAGTCTTCTGACATTGAGGAAGCGGCAAAATTAAGCGTTTCGACCGCTGCTTCCAAGGTTCAGATGGTAACAATCAGTACTTCGTTTGTTTAATTAAGCTCTACTCAACAGCTCTAAGGGAGTTCACGATGGCTCGAATTAGTAAACCAATCAAGGCGGCACCTGCCAAAGCTGGTAAGAAAAAAGCCGCTGGCAAGAAAAAGGCAGCTGGTAAGACGCGCGGTAAAAAGGCTTCTAAAAAGAAAGCGTCCGGTAAGAAGCGCGGACGGCCGAGAGGTTCTTAATTCGGCACGGTGTTCAGTCGAGAGGGCACTTAACTGCCCTCTCTCTGTTCCACCGATTGAGCAATCGCTCTGTCCGTACCCCCAACAGCGCTAACCAGCGCCATCCTTTAGCACCATAATTTAGGCGCTACACGCCTACACCATAGCCTCACACGTCAATCCAGCATCACAATGCTGTCCGGCTCAACCCGTCAGAGCTCGTTGGCCAACACTGAGTGGCTGAACCTGTTCACCTCAGAAAATTGCGTGAAACTGACAGATCAGTACTGAGCTGTCACAGAGATCGGGTATCCACGCTAGCGACTTGAGCGATCGGCACTGGTTAAGACACCGTCGTTCGCCCATTGGAGTAATTCACGCGACTGATGGTTGTGATTCAGCAATCGGCCAGCGCCTGCGGGGAGAATACAATGCACCGCTCGGTCAGGTCGGCCCGGCCCATTCAGAAAGGACAGGACAGGCTAGGACAGGCTAGGGCAGTACAGGTTAGGGCAGGACAGGCTAGGGCAGGACAGGCTAGGGCAGGTCGCGCACTGACGCGGTCCTTCAGAAGCAGTCTGAGACCAAAAGAAGCTGTACGGTTGACCAGTCAGGGCCGTCTGTTGTGAAGGGTCGAAAAGGGTCTTCGAGCATTTTAATGAATGTTGTTCATTAGAGCTCGCCAGCTGAACCCGTCATGGTGCGACTCACCGACAGAGGGTCGCGATACCCATCATTCAAATAGCCGGAAAGGATTGAAAAGGAATCACGCTCACGCGGTCTCCCGAGGCAGCACCGGTTGATTGAATATCAAGCTCTATGTAGCAATTTGCACGATGCACGGAAGTCAGCACATGCGAATCCTGTAAACCCGTTGTAGCTACCTGCAGATCGCCGCTGGCGTTTGTGCTCAGAATACCCCTTTGAAACTCTACCCGTCCCGGCAGCTTGGTCAGGGTATCGGTCAGCGTTGCTACCAGTGATAGCGGTTGGGTATAGGGTTGTCCCAGTAATGCACGCAACGCTGGCAACACAAACTGGTGAAACGTGACCATACCAGAGACCGGGTTGCCCGGCAGGCCAAAAAAATGGGTCCCGCTGTGCAGCTGACCGTGACTCAGCGGCCGACCCGGTTTCATCAGGATTTTCCAAAACGCCAGGTTACCCTGTTGTTCCACGGCCGCTTTTACATAATCAGCTTCACCTACCGACACACCTCCACTGGTGACCACAACATCACAGTGTGCTGTCTCGCTGAGTGCTTGTTTAACATCGTTTAATGTATCCGGCAGTATGCCCAGATCCATAATGTTCAGTGCCGGGCTGGTCAGCAGTCCCCGAAGCATATAACGGTTGGAATCGTGGATTTGACCGGGTCCCAGTGGTTTGCCCGGTGGTTGCAACTCATCACCGGTTGAAAAAAAAGCAACCGTCAGTTGCCGAAGTACCGAGACAGACTCAATGCCGATCGATGCCAACAACCCCAGTTCGGGCGCGCCGACGCGTGTCAATGCCGGGAACAACTGACTGTTGTTTTTGATGTTCGAACCAGGCTGCCTGATATTGGATCCGGCTACCGGTAATTGATCGATGACTAACTCATCTGCGGTAATCGTGGTATTTTCCTGCATCACGACCGTATCCAGTTCGTCTGGCACCAGCGCACCGGTCATAATACGGATGCATTGACTGTCAGCCAGCGTGCCATGGAACGGAAGTCCGGCCATGCTTTTTCCGGCCAGCGATAGGGTATTTGTTTTTAACGCGTCAGCATGACGAAAGGCATAGCCGTCCATCGCAGAATTTCGAAAGCCCGGAACAGCAACGGTTGTGTGAATATCGCTGGCCAGTATGCGACCCAAACTCTCGTTGAGCGGTACTGCTTCATGGTCTGTTATGGGAGCCAACGCGTCAAGAATTCGTGTTCTCGCAGCGTCTATACTCAGAGAATCAGGATCATAGTCGTCCTGACAGGTTGGCTCTTTAGTCATAGGATGTAATAAGGGGTCATAAGGTGTGCACAGAGGCAGCGTATGCACTCATGGTAGCAATAATTCGACAGGTTTTACCGCATGATAAAGCCTGATAGCGGCAAATTGATACAACAGTTTCAGCACACGATCCTAATCGAGCGTGGACTGGCCAAAAACACCATTAGTGCTTACGGGTCCGATCTCAAATTACTGAATCGGTGGTTAGACTCGAAGTCCGTGTCTCTGGTGACCGCTGAACGCAGTGATTTAATGGAGTATCTGGCACACCGGTTATCCACTGGAGCCAGTGCCAGGAGCTCTGCTCGTATTCTGTCCACGTTAAAACGTTTTTATGCGTTTTTGCTGGATCAGCGTTTGATCACCCGTGATCCAACCATCCTCGTTGATGCGCCGCGCGTCGGGCGACCGTTACCTGATTCGCTGACAGAAGATGAAGTGAATCGACTTCTGGACGCACCGGATGTCACCACGGCTCTCGGTGTGCGTGATCGGGCTATGCTGGAGCTTATATATGCAAGTGGTCTACGCGTGAGCGAGCTTGTCACGCTGACCCTCGACCAGATCAATCTGGGGCAGGGTGCGCTGCGGGTTTTTGGTAAAGGAAACAAAGAGCGATTGGTGCCAGTGGGCGATACAGCTAATCACTGGGTGTCCCGCTACTGTGATCAGGAAAGGCCTCGGTGTCTTGAGCAAAATCGCACACAGTCGAGTGTTGTCTTTTTGTCACGTCGTGGTACCGGTATGACGCGCCAAGCGTTCTGGCACACGGTCAAACGACATGCCGTAGCGGCGGGTATCCGCAAAAAGCTGTCACCCCATACCCTGCGACACGCTTTTGCGACTCACCTGGTCAACCACGACGCCGATCTTCGGGTGGTTCAACTTTTGCTGGGCCACAGTAACCTCTCGACCACCCAAATATACACGCACATTGCCCGTGAGAGATTCAAAGTGTTACACCGCGAGCATCATCCGAGAGGTTAAGGTGCCACAGCGGAACTTCTGTCTGACACAGGGTCTATAGCACAATGGCCCACCACGGCGTACTATAGCTGCACAGTCGATGTCCGCGACGCCACCCCCACGCGCGTTGCCGGAACACAACCGGAAAACAAACCATGACAAACGCAATAACCCCGATGCCTATCTCTAAAGTCTGGCTGAAACGCAGTGCAACAACACGCTGCCTGTCCAGCGTGTTGGCCCTACTGTTTTTAGTTGCCGGACAGTTGGCGCAAGCCCAATCCGACGACGCAGAGCTCGACGGTGTTCGTGCTGCCATTCAGAAAAATTTGCCGGACATCGCCATTGATGGTCTGGCTGCCATTGGCGTTGATGGTCTTTACGAATTGGTCAGTGGTGGTCAAATCTATTATGTGAGTGCAGATGCAAACTATTTGATCGACGGCGAACTGATTGATCTTACCGCGCGTGTCAATCTGACCACCGCTCGAAAAGGCCAGCTGCACATGGCATTAATTAACAACATCGATGAAAAAGACATGCTGGTCTATGAGCCGGAGACTCCATCGGAGCGTTCTATTACGGTCTTCACTGATATATCTTGCGGGTACTGTCGAAAGCTGCATGCCGAGCTTGATCAACTGCTCGACGGTGGTGTGCGTGTGCGTTATGTGATGTTTCCGCGTGCCGGACTCGAGTCACAGGCCCATCGCGATCTAGAGAGCGTTTGGTGCGCCGATAACCCGCAAGATGCCATGACCAACGCAAAAGCAGGTGGTGCGATTACACCGGCGTCATGCGCCAACCCCATTGAGATGCATGTCGCGCTGGCCGAACAGGTGGGTCTTCGCGGCACGCCACTGATTTATCTTGATAGCGGTGAGGTCATTCCGGGATACCGCGATGCTGGCACTATCGTCACGATGATTAACCAGTCATCACCGATGTAATGCAGGGGACAACCTCACGAACAAGCGCGACGGCATCCTGACCAGCACAGCTTGCGTAAAAGGTTAACGATAAGGCCCTAAAAGGGGCGACACATCCGGCGAGGCGAGTCATGAACTGCAGAATGTTCCTGTACACCTGTGCACTGGCTTGCTTACTGCCGGTTGCGGCTCTGGCTGATCAGAATGACCCTGAACTGCCCCGGCTTTTTACGTCACTTGAAAATGCTGCCGATGCCTCTGCTGCACGCGAGGTTGAAAGCAGCATTTGGCAAAAATGGCTGGAGGCACCGGATGCCGAAGCTGACCGACTGCTGCGTGAGACCACGACAGCGATGTCGGCTAACGATCTGCGTGAAGCACTGGTGGCAAGCACAGCCCTGGTGGAACAGTATCCCGACTACGCAGAGGGGTGGAACAAACGAGCCACCGTCTATTATCTGATGGGTAATTTCGACAACTCGGTGGCTGATATCAAAACGACACTGTCACTCGAACCCCGCCATTTTGGCGCTATCTCGGGTCTTGGTTTAATCTTCAGGCAGCGTGGTGAATTGGAACCTGCGTTGGCAGCGTTCGAGCAGGTGTTAAAAATAAGTCCCCAGTCCTACCAGGCAAAACGCGGCGTCGAAGAAATGCGTAACCGGATTGGCCGCGAAATTTAGATTCCAACCATTTGCATGTCAGTTATTCCTCATTGCCGGCGGTGGCCCATTCCGTCACACGTGATCTTACGGGTCGTGGTGTCACACTCATTATCACTGTGTTCAAAGGCGTGAAGTGACACCGCGGCTGTTCTTGTTCAGGCGTCGTTGTATCGCCGTTGTCTTCTTCTTGATGACAACAAGCGCACAGGCAACTGACTTTGTCTACCCGGCTGCTCGGCATTCGCTCGATGCACTAACGCCCGTTGTGATGCCATACCCGCTCGGCGGTAATGAGCATACAGGCACCACTGGAAATAACAGCACCACTGGAAATGACAGTTCCGCTGGCAAATCAGGTGACAGGCTCAAACGTTGGCAGGCATCTTTGACGCATGTGAATCAGTTTTCCGGTGGGGTCGCCGGCAACGAGGAACTGCTGCTCGATGGCGAGCGCAGTGTGCTCTCCCTGAACACGCTCGTCGCGCTCAGCGCCTGCTGGGACATGTCGGTGAATGTGCCGTTGATCGCTCACGCTGATGGTTACTTTGATCGTTCGATCGAGAGTTGGCACCGCTTTTTTAACTTACCCAATGGTGATCGGGCTGATGTAGCGCCTGATCAATTGGATGTCGCGTACACCGATGGCATCGCGGCGCCGCTACGGTTGTCCAATGCCTCGGCGTCGTTGGGCGATGTCAGTTTGCAGGCTTATTATCACTGTGCCGGGGGTTGGCCGACGGCACAGTGGGTGCCGTCTTTTGGTATTAAACTGCCCACCGGTGATGAATCTGAACTGACCGGTAATGGCGCGACTGATCTGTTGGCAGGGCTGACCTCTGCACCGTTCCAATGGTCTGACAAACTAACCGGACGTGCGGCACTGGGGCTCGCGCTGGCCGGCGACTCATCCTTGTTTGCGCAGGAGTCGAGGCAAATAGTCAGTGGCTCTTTGGTGTTGGGATATCGATGGTCAGCCCAACATGAATGGCTGGCTCAGCTCGACGTGAACAGTGCATCCTTTGACAGCGAATTACTGGAGTTGGGCGACACAACTGCTCAGTTGACCGTTGCCTGGCGTCGG
>CALDUO010000184.1 GCA_937923745.1 uncultured Granulosicoccaceae bacterium | reverse complement strand
TCGATACGCTGACGGTCTGAATTTCATGTGAAAGGATGCACATGCTAATCGCCAATCACTCTGATCGCTGCTGTCGTTCGCACAGCGGCCAACACATCACATGGCGCCCAAGACGTTACTCAATGGGCGACGTGCAACGTGACTCCGTTGCCTGTTTCACGCGTTATTTGATTTTGCCGTTGGCTTTACAGCTGGCTGTTCACTTGGCTGTTCACATGGCTGGTCACATGGCTGGTCACCTTGCCATTCACTTAACTGCCTGTCCAAGAACCCGACAAAAAGCCCACGTAAAAATCCACCGGAAACATTACCATCAATGTCATCTAAACCCCTGCTCGTATAACAACTTGGATGTTGGCACTGACCAAAGCCTCAGCCGATTTCCCTTACCGATGAAGGCTATTGTATTTACCTGGCAACGTATAAGCTCTGCCCGAGGTACAACGCTGAAGGTGATACCGCAACACGTTTTTTTGGTCTTTTTGTTTTTACTGGGGAACACTGCATCACCGGTATTCGCACAGTCAGACTGCCCACCATCACCCGCGTTAACCGGCTGCGTTGAAACAACAGATATCGGCAGCACCGTGAATTCCTCTGGACCTCCGCTGTTAATACAGGGCAGCATCGATCCAATCAGCGGGTCTGCTTACCATTACGCCGTTGATTATCAACACCGGCAATCTCCATTGATGCTGGCTCGACATTATGTGGCTAAACCGGACAGTGTGTTGGTTGAACCGACAGAGCCTTCTACGGCTGCCGCAACGGTCATCCAACACGGCGCATGGGGCAGTGGTTGGCGTTCTACGTTCGATATTAATCTTCGCAGACTATCGCGTACAGATCTCACACTGACACAGAGTAATGGCACCACCATCGACTTCAGAAAAGAAAACACCCATGATGGAAAAAGCCGATACCTGGCCGCGCGACACAATCAGGGCTACGTGTCACATACTTCACCAGAATACCGTTGGCATCGGCCCGACGGCAGCACCATTGTTTTTCGGGGGCCTATCCCGATCAGGTTCGAATTTTCCGACAATGGCTTTCTACAGCTTCATTATCGACACCAACGCCTTCATTCGGTAACTGATCACCACGGCGATCAACTAACGCTGCACTACCAAAAGTGGCAACCCGAACAGCAACCAGAACAGCAACCAGAACACCAATCAAAGCAACACATTGCAAAGGTGTCTCACCTCGAACTGCCAGACGGCACAATACGAGAGTATCAGTACGACGGTGATTACCTGGTTAGTACGTGGCAATCTGATAACCGAATAACCCGCTATGACTACACCGCAGCACACACGCCACGACGACTGACGTCAGTTCAACAACCGGGAGCCACGCTGACGATTTTATACGATGATGCTGCTCGTGCTGTCAAAGTCACTGATCAACTGACTGGCGATACCAGTGACCTTATCTATTCACCACTGACTGAACACGTCGGTACAACCACGATAGTCACATCCGACGGACAATCTGCAACGCTCGGTTGGGATACTGCAAATGCTCAAGACCGTGGGCATCTGACGGCAGTATCGGTAGTGCCGTGTGAGCATTGTGTGGCCCTATCGTTGCCGGGCCAAACAGCCACAACCAACGACTCGCTCTTTTTGCGAGCTCACCCGATACCCATAAAACTGGAAACCGGTCTTTTGGGCGTGGTTAACACAGTCAAACACGGCATCAACACACTACACCTCGGAAAAAATGGTTCGGGTAGTGAACGAGAACGGTATATGGAACAACACCGTAACCTGCTGTCGCCGATGCAAGCCATGGTGTCTTTACGCAACAACAGCGGCAAAGTCTGCCCCGTTGTGTTACCGAATCTGCCGCTCGACAACGAAAAAAAAGAGGACGATGTTTGTCCTGATGCGAACCTTACAACAACGATTCCCGGAGCCGCTGTGCGCGATATCCAGACCGCTGACTGTGAAAGCCTGTTCGTTCGCTACTCGGGAATTACGCGGGGTACAAACATAGAGAACGCACTGGCAGCGCATGATGATTTTCAGGATGCACTCTTTACATCAAGACGATTCCCGGTGGTTGATTTTGTATCAAACCGAATCGCCTATGTCTCAAAGAGCCGCGACCTCTCCACGGCGAGCTACAACAGCCACCGACCGCTGTTGTATCAAACGCTATTACGTGATGCGAAATTAATCAACGACAAGTTTATTGAACCGCTTAAAACAGACGGGTTTGTCAGCGCGACCGAGCGGGGTATCACCACCACAATCTTAAACAAAGATGTGGACGACGTGGTGCTGGAACTCACCATAAGGCACAACACAGCAACCCAGTTTCAACGCTTACAGTTAGCGCGTGCCATGCGTGACATTCCGTTAAAATACGGCATTGAGCTCAGAGTGGTTGAAATACCGTGACACGGCAAGCCGATACTACTGCGGGAGGAAACCACCGGACTGGCGCGCCCATAATTCAGCATACAATCCGCCCGACTCGCACAGTTGCTGATGGGTGCCCTCCTCGGTAATTTGACCGTCATTCATCACGACCAATCGATCCAGCGCAGATAGGGTCGAGAGACGATGTGCAATCGCGATCACTGTCTTACCGTCCATCAACGCCAGCAGGTTTTCCTGAATTGCCGCTTCAACCTCTGAGTCCAGTGCCGATGTTGCTTCATCGAGTAGCAGCACAGGCGCATCCTTAAGAAATACACGCGCGATCGCAATGCGTTGTCGTTGCCCACCCGACAAAGTCACCCCTCTCTCGCCGACATGCGCATCAAAACCGGTCCGGCCCTGTGCATCGGTGAGATCGTTGATAAAATCGAGTGCGTTTGCACGTGCTGCAGCTTCGCGGACTTCATCAAGTGTTGCTGATTCACGTCCGTAGGCAATATTGTCAAAGATACTTCGGTGTAACAATGATGTGTCTTGTGTGACGACACCGATATTGCGTCTTAAGCTGTCCTGGGTAACTCTGCTGATATCATGGCCATCTATAAGCACTCGCCCCTGATCAACATCGTACAGTCGCAACAGCACATTCACTGCAGTTGTTTTACCAGCGCCAGAGCGTCCGACAAGCCCAATTTTTTCACCGGCTTCGACTCGCAGGTTGAAGTGATTGATAACCGGCGTGTCTTTTCCATAGTTAAAGCTGACCTGCTGGAACTCAATTTTTCCCGCCACGCGATCAAGGTCAGTTGCGTCAGGACTGTCCTGCACTTCACGCGATTTTGACAATGTAGAGATACCGTCTTGTACGATACCAATGTTTTCAAACAGTGCTGACATCTCCCACATGATCCAATGAGCAAGGCCGTGTAATCTCAAAATAACACCCAGGGCTACTGCGATAGCGCCAACACCCACAAGCTCCTGCATCCATAAATACACGCTAAACACAGCCGTGCCAGCAAGCAGCAGCATGTTCAGAAAATCTACACAAATCTGAAATCCGGACGATAGCCGCATTTGATGATTAACGGTATCCAGGAACGACTGCATGCTTTTTTTGGCATACACAGCCTCGTTACCCGCGTGCGAAAACAGCTTCACAGTGCCAATGTTGGTATAACTGTCAATCACCCTGCCGGTCATTAGGGATCGTGCGTCAGCCTGCAGTGACGATACTTTGCGAAGGCGCGGTATAAAATACCGCAGCACCAGCAAATACATCACCAGCCAACACAGTAGCGGCAACATCAATCGAACATCACTGGCTGCCATGAGCACCACGGCGCTGAAAAAATACACGGTCACATACACCAATATATCCAACAGCTTCATCACGGTCTCGCGGACAGCGAGTGATGTTTGCATGACCTTGGTACCGATACGCCCGGCAAATTCATGACTGAAGAAGCCCAGACTATGGCGTAACAGGTAACGATGTGCTTGCCACCGAATGACCATGGGCAGGTTTCCGAGCAGCGTCTGATGCACCAGCATCGTTTGAATGAGAGACATCAGCGGAAAGCCAATGAGTATGACCAACACCAACCAGCCAAAACCGGGCAGCGATTCGGTCAAAAAAGTACGAGGGTCTGAACTGGACAGTGCATCAACAAGATCGCCGAGAAATGCGAACATGAGCACTTCAACGATGGCAATGCCTGCCGACAGCAGCGACACACACAAAAGCCACGGCCAAGCGTCGCGGCAGTAATGCGCACAGAATGCGATTAGCGTATTGGGCGGAGTGTCGGGTTCGGCGTCCGGGAAGGGGTTAACCAGACGTTCAAAAAATGTAAACATGAGCCGGTCGCTCGCGATTTATGAGTGCCTTTTTGAGGCCAGTGGCTTTCGGGAGTGGCTTTCGGGTCAACTACCGCCGAAAGGACCACTTTGACAGTGTGAGAACACCTGTTTAGCCTGCCGCCAGTGGTTTTGGCAACAGCCTTGGCCACCGCTACCGGGCTGACCGTTTGATGCTAAACAACGCCTCTGTTCCTGCACCCAAGAGGCAACGGCTTTGTAGGTCTGGGACCACCGAACCCGGGACCAACAAGCCCGGGACCACCAAGTCCGGGATCTGAGCATGACTCGAAACAAGGCTTTGCTTTGATCTGATAAAAGATCCAATCAGTGAGCCTGTGATTCGTCTGATCATTGCGCTGATCATTGCGCTCATCGATGACTTTTGGTACCGACGGCAATGCCGTCAGCAGAAATTGGCGGAGAGAGAGGGATTCGAACCCTCGATACGGCGTAAACCGTATACCAACTTTCCAGGCTGGCTCCTTCGACCACTCGGACACCTCTCCGGTATGACTTCTTTACAACTGTTTATTCCCTTTGACCGCTTGCTGCCCTTGATGCCTGCCAACTTCAGTCCCCGGCAATCTTAATCCCTGGCAGTCTTAATCCCTGGCAGTTTTAATCCTTGGCAATCTTAATCCCAAGCAATCTTATTCCCAGGCAACTTCGATCAATGACATCCTGTGATGTCAGATTTTGTTGATCCTTCCTGTTGGTTCAACACGTCCTATCAATTTACGTCCTATCAATTTGCCCTTTTGGGTTGATCGACACTTGACATCGCGGGTGACATCGCGGGCTCACTATCCATCAAATCAAGGCGCCTGCCAACGCTAAAGCCATATCAAGCTGCCGGTTTCCATAGCTGTGCACGACCAGCCCTTCGCATGACACTTCCCATTGCATTTTGGGCCACAACACGTGCGCATCTCGCCACCAGTGGCAGGTGCTGCGTTACTCTTGCCGTCCGGGTGTATAAACCGTTGACGGAAACGGAGTCACCTTTGAGTCAAGGTCAACTATTTTGGCAGTCCCGCGTCTTTCAACCTCATCGATTCTGATGACAGAGTGCATCGGAATGATCGTTTGCTTCACACCCTCGAACTCAGATTTGAGCTTTTCTTCTCCGGGGTCGACGACCAGTCCGGAATGTTCGCCAAACACAAAGTCTTCCAGAATGACAAACCCGTACATGTCGCCCTGGTACACCTCTCGTACGTACAGCTCGTACACTTTGTCCTGACTGACAAACTTGACCCTGTATAAAGTTTCTTTCGTCATTGCTTCGAACGTCTGGCAGGGGCGCGATATTATCACACAGCTCAAGCTGTGACACCCGTCGAGCATTAAAATCTGCGCACACGGGCCTCTGTATTATGTTGTCAGCGTCGTCGCGCGCGTCGTTTCTGCCGCGGGTGCACGGGCACTGCTGACAGACGGGTCGATCCACCGGATGAACTACTGCCTCGTTCACCGCTGGCGCCAGCGGACCTTGATCGGTCGCCAGCCCGACTTTTCTCGGCTTTGCCCTTGCCTTTGTCGAGCCCAACGCTCTTGAGCAATTCTTGTACTGCCGCGTCGTCGAGCATTTCGTACTTGCCTCGCATTAGCCATTTGGGCAGCCGCACCGGTCCGTAACGCACGCGAATCAAGCGACTCACCTGCATGTCTTGGGACTCCCATAACCGCCTGACCAACCGATTACGACCCTCCGCAACCGTGACTCGGAACCACTGATTGGCAGCTTCTCCACCCTCGAAACGAAGCCGCTTAAAACTTGCTGGCCCGTCATCCAGCTCAACGCCCTCGGTCAGGCGATTAATGATGTCAGGCGACACCCGTCCGTTTACCCGCACCGCATATTCACGCTCGATATTGGCAGACGGGTGCATCAATGCGTTCGCGAGCGTGCCGTCGTCAGTCAGTATCATTAGACCCAACGTATTGATGTCGAGCCGCCCTACCGATATCCATCGGCCGGTATGCAGCGATGGCAAGCGATCAAAGACCGTTTTACGGCCCTCGGGATCGCTTCGTGTGGTCACTTCACCAAGCGGCTTGTGGTAGATGAGCACACGACGCGGACCCTGCTCGTCGACCACTCGATAGTAACGCCCGCGCACCGTGAGGAAGTCGCCGGTGTCTGCCTTATCGCCCAACGACGCTTTTTTGCTATTGACACTCACTTCGCCCTGTTTGATCCAGGTCTCCAGTTCGCGTCGTGAGCCCAAGCCCGTGTTCGCCAGTATTTTTTGCAATCGCTCTGCCATCGCGGCATTCTATCAGACCACCGGACTGTTACACTCAACTAACTCACGATCAGGATGCACACCGCATGAGCGACACCAAAGGTCTGACCCCACTCTCTATCGCCGTACTGACCATTTCTGATTCACGATCACTGGCAGAAGATGTGTCCGGGCAGTTGCTGCAAACTTCATTAGAGGCTGCCGGACACACGTGTGCCGAGAGAGCACTGGTCAAAGATGACAAGTACCAAATCCGAGAGGTTGTGTCGCGCTGGATCAATGCGCCCGAGATAAACGCTATCCTGACGACAGGTGGCACCGGTATCACCGGGCGTGACGGAACACCGGAGGCTATCAAGCCATTACTTGACAAGGAAATTGAAGGGTTCGGCGAAATGTTTCGGGTGCTGTCTTACGAGCAGATCAAGTCATCAACGCTACAGTCACGCGCATTGTCCGGCGTAGCAAATGCCACCTACCTGTTTGTATTGCCGGGTTCGTCCAGTGCCTGCAAAACGGCATGGGACACCATTATCAGTGCGCAGCTCGACAGCCGGACAAAACCCTGTAATTTGGTGATGCTAATGCCTCGGCTCAACGAGACATAAAACCAAGGTAATCTCGCCACAAAGACCGCTACTTAAATCACCTCATCAGGCGAAACACAGCGTAAGTCCAGGATAATCTGTCGCGAGGTATGTCAGGGCGCCACTGTGTCGGTCAAACTGCGGTCAAGGCACTGGTTATAGCACTGGTTACAGCACTGGTTACAGCACTGGTTATTGCATTGGGTACAGCACCGGGCATAGCAATGATCACAGTCTAAAGCTACGCACTGGTCAAACTCTTGGTCAACGCGTCCATCAGAACCACAGGGCAATGCTACTTATCGACGTGTTGCCGAAACACGCTACGGTTCAGGTCGCTGCAGAGAACGCTGCATCAATACAGTGTCTATCCAACGGTTGTGTTTATACCCGACTGCTTCGAGTACACCCACCATTCGGAAACCACAGCGCCGGTGTAGCGCAATCGATGACGCATTACGGGAGTCACCAATGACCGCGATCATTTGCTGCCACTCTCCGTCGCAACAGGCTTCGATCAACTGATCGAGCAATTGTGAGGCTATACCAACACGCCGATAGTCGGGATGGACGTAGACTGAATTTTCAACGGTAAATCGGTAGGCATATCTGGGCCGATACGGACCAGCGTACCCGTATCCGGCCACGGACCCGTCGACGGTCGCAACAAAATAGGGTAAAGCGGCGTTTTGTATCGCCCGGAAACGTTCGAGCAGTACGTCGATGCTTGGCGGCTCTGTTTCAAACGAGGCGGAGCCCTCCAGTACTTCTTTTGCGTAAATGGACTGGATGGTGTGGAAGTCTTCTTCCACGGCATTGCGTACCAACGCGTCAGACATGACAGCGATATGTCGTCATCGGCCAAAGGTGCTCTGTGTGGTCACGAGTAGTCAGCGACCGTGTCAGAGACTACTTTGCCGAATGCCGTTCAATAAATCCTTCAATCGCTGCCGGTGATACGGGTCCGGGATTGTTGCCTTTGAGTTCGCCTTCCGGGTTAAACAAAAGATAGGTTGGCGTACCGCGAAGCGGCTCTTCCGTCAGTGCCTGGTAGTTCGCAGCCACGATTGGAAATTCGCCCACATAGTTTGGGAACGTAGGCTGGTTTTTTTTCAGGTAATCCTGTACGTCGTCGAGATTTTTGCGCCCGTCAAGTGCAATGCCGAATACATCGATGTTGCCGCTTTTATGTTTATCGAAAAAAGCAGAGATCTTGGGTTTTTGTTCCTCACACAAATGACAGTCTGTCGACCAGATCATCACCAGCGTCCATTTGCCGCTGCCAAACGTATCGCTCAACGGAGACGGGCTGCCCTCGGTATCCACAAGGTCGCGAAAAGGGTTGTCCATCGCGTGGACAGGCATCCAAACAAGCAGCCCAAGACCCATGGCAATCACGGCTGTCTTCAGTTGGCTTTGGTACAGGTTAAACAGGTTTTTCATAACACAAGCGTCCGGTTTGGGCTGTTGTCACAACGCAGAGATACCCCTCAGAGGCTTGCATGCACAAAAGGTTCCTCAATGGTAATCGCGCGCTGTCACAAGGTCGTAAGCAAGCACAAATCGCGCGCCGGCCATGCGGCCAACCGCAAAACCGGGTCGCGGTCCGCGATACTGCCTGTCCCTGTAAAGTTTACAAAGCAGGACAGCAGAACAACAGTCCGGCTCTACCATCCGACAGCGAAGCGTGCACTGGCTGCCTATGAATTGGCCAGATCGACCGCTATGCCGCGTCAGCGCAGGCTAACGCGAGGTCACTTGCTGTCAGGACGATCGATGCAAAACTGTGCGCCAAGGCGCATAAATTGCTTCGTCTGCCAGACTGCTTCGCCTCATGTCATTACGTGGTTGGCAACCCGGCTGTACTCAGGTTGGCAAAGGAATAGCCAATCTTCATACTTTATTGTGTCAGCACCGTTGTTGACACAGACCAGACGGCACCGCTGCGGAGACTTTAGTACTTGAATTTGCGTTCGTTTTCACCACCACCCAGAGGCTCTGCAGTATTGCTGCGAGCTGTGTCGTGGCTGGTGATAATTGGCGTGCTTGTGTTCGGGTCGATGGCCCATGCGTTAGCCATCAAGATAGAAGGCGTCTCCAGAGGCTTGGCTGATGATATACGTCTTCACGTGGGCCAGCCAGTTGAAGAGACCCGCGCGGCGGTCACGGCGTTCGCCAACACCATTCCAGAAAACGCCAACAAAGCAATGAATGCTGCAGGCTTCTATCGCGCGCGGTATGTCATCGGTTACACCGGCACCGCAGACGCACCGGCAATCACTATCACAGTCAAACCAGGTGAACCGGTGCGGATCAGTAGCCTTGCGATCAGTATTGATGGCGACGCACGACTCGATGCGGGGTACATGCCAGTGATCGCAAGAATACCCGTGCGCCGTAACGGCGTGTTCACTCACGCTGACTATGAGTCCACCAAGAATACGTTGTTTGATGCCGCTCAGAACCGCGGCTACTTTGACTTCAAGTTTACGACCAGCACGGTCAAAATCAGCCGGGAGAACGGGACAGCTGACATCACGCTCGCGGCCACCTCCGGACAGCGGTACCGCTTCGGCGACGTCACTTTTACCACTGACTATTTTACTGACGAGCTGCTCACGCGCTACCTGCCCTTCAAACCCGGCGATTTTTACGAGTCAGCTAACATTGCAACGCTGACCCGCGACCTGCAAACCACCGGATTTTTTGAATCAGTCAGGGTGTTGCCAATACGCGAACAAATTGCCAATGGCATTATCCCGATTCGCGTTGCGGTCACACGACGGGACAAAAATCAAATTGGTCTTGGTGTCGGCTTTGCGACCGACACAGAGTGGCGAACGAAAGTCACTTGGTCGAAGCCCACACTCAACACTGCCGGTCATTCGTTCGACTCAGCGCTGGAACTCTCTGAAGTCGAGCAGAACATTTCATTTCAGTTACGAATACCCCGAAAAAAAAATCCGCTGACCAATTACTGGTCGCTGGAATACGGTCTTCAGAACCTCGAGGTGGATGAAACACAGAGCTTTCTGAGTACACTAAACCTACAACGTGTACGCCAGACCAGCAACGACTGGCGCGAGAGCCAATTTATTCGTTGGGAACGTGAGCGTTCGACTATCGGTGGTGTCGAGGACGAAACCGATCTGGTGTTGCCTGGCATCGGGTGGTCCAAGAACAAAAGTACCGGACTACCCTTCCCGACCAACGGTTACAGCGCCAGCGTGCAATTTATGTATGGCTCGCGCTTTTTGTTAAGTGACATCGATTTCTATAAAAGCACGCTGAACTACAAGTGGTTAAAAACGCTCGGCAAACGCAACACGTTTATTCTTGCACTGCAATACGGCGCTATCAGCACCAATGATTTCACCCGCGTCCCGGCCTCGCAACGTTTCTTTGCCGGTGGTGATCGCAGTATCCGTGGCTTCGACTATCGCTCGGTATCACCGCGCAACCCCAATGGCGACGCCGTCGGTGGTCGTTACCTTGAGGTGACCAGCCTCGAATACAACTATCGAATTCGAGAACGCTGGGCAGTGGCCCTGTTTGCTGACGCAGGTCGTGCGTTCAATCGCTTTGACCAGGACTACAGTGTCGGCGCCGGGGTTGGTCTGCGCTGGTATTCGCCTGTAGGTCCTTTTCGTATTGATGTCGCCAGCGATGTCTCAGAAGATGATCCGGGTTTTACACTGCATCTGTCACTGGGCCCGGATCTGTAACGATGCGACGTCTGGGTAAATTCCTGCTGTACCTGCTGCTCGCATTGGTCATCGTGCTGATACTGGTTGCTGTGCTCGCGTATGTGGTGCTTGGCACCAACGCAGGTTTCCGGCAACTGACCGGCCAGATATCCAACCGCGTGGAAGGTCTCTCGCTTCAGGGCGTATCGGGTAGCCTGTCAGACCAGATAGTACTCGAGCGTGCAACATGGGAACAGGACTCCTTGTCGGCGGATGCTACCGGCGTTAACCTCACACTCAGCACATCGTGTCTGCTCAGCCGGCAAGTCTGTGTGGACGCACTCTCGATCAACCGTCTGGAAGTCGTCACAACACCGCCCGCTGAGCCGCCACCCGACAAAACGCCAGCCAAAATCGAACTGCCCGATCTAAAGCTTCCGGTGGATGCCAATCTGAAAAACATCTCGCTGGACGAGCTCGTTTTTATCAGTGAGTCAGCTGACGGCACACGTGCCGAACCCATCATCATTCGTGACATCACGCTCAGTGCCGCCAGCGAAGGTTCTTTAGTGACACTGGACAACCTGTCATTGGCCGTAAACCAGTTTGCGTTGTCGGCCAACGGACAAGTCACGACCACAGGTGATTATCCCCTTGACGTTCTGTTAACCCTGAATGCGACTGATATCGTTGAGGAGAACGATATCGCAGCGGAATTTAAGCTGACCAATTCACTGGAACAGTTGTTCGTTAACGCAACCATCGATGATGCTATTGATGCCAGTATCGCCGGTGTGGTGAAACCACTAGAGCCGGACTTACCGGTTGAATTGGGCGTTGAATGGGACGCCATCGGCTGGCCGCTGGACAACCCCTCTACAGCGCTGAGCGAAAACGCACGTATCGATATCAGTGGCACCCTCGACGATTATCACGTCACGCTCAACACCAGGCTCTCCGGTGAGCAGATACCGGACACCCGCATCGAACTGGCCGGTAAAGCAAATACGCAACGCGCCCTGCTCCACGATGTGACCGTCTATACCCTTGACGGTTTTGTGACCGGCTCTGCGGCAGCTGACTGGTCACGCGATATTGCATGGGTGACACAACTGGTCACCCGCGACATTAATCCCGGGGTGAAATACGATGACATGGACGGCAAACTGAACGGGTTGTTCAGACTGGAAGGGTTTGTAGTAGACGGTAACTGGTCGGCCGCACTGACGACAGGTCAACTCGACGGGTCACTAAGGGACTTCCCGTTCAACCTGGACGTTCAGGCGTCGCGCTCGTTGGACGAACAGCTGCAGATACAGCGTCTGACACTCGAAAACGGCCCGAACACTGTCAACGTCAACGGCAGCTACACCGATACGGTTGATGCGACTGTTGAACTGAATTTGCCAGCGCTGCATTATTTGCTGCCAGACATTGCCGGTACGCTTAACGGCACCGCACAAATTACCGGCGATGTCACGCAACCCGATGTGGCAATCGATGTCGCATCGTCAGTGCTGCGATTCCAGGACATTTTAATCAGGGATGTGTCGGTGCTTGGCACCATACAATCAGCACTGCTTGAGAACAGCGATGTGTCAGTCAGCGTTGCACAATTGCAGCAAGGGCAAACGAGAGTCGACGATATCGACTTCGGACTCACTGGCACGCGTGCAGCACACACGGTGACACTGAATCTTCAGGGGCCCGAGAATACGTCCGCAGATATAAACCTGACTGGCGGACTGACCGACACCTTTGACTGGAACGGCGCATTAACCGATACCCGCCTCGGCCTGCCACAACATCAGGTATCGTTGGTTGATCAAGCGGCCATACAGTTCAGTCGGGACAACAACGCAGTAACCGTCGACGCGCACTGCTGGGCCACCGGTGAGGCCAGACTGTGCCTTGATGAAACCATGACAGCATCTGCGTCAGGCAGTATGGATGTCTCACTCAGTAACTACTTACTGACTCGCCTGAATCCACTGTTGGCTGACGCCCTTGTTGCCGATAATCAGAATGCGGGAAATTCCACTGCCAACAAACCTCGGATCGGCGGCACACTTGACACACAAGCCACGGTGCAGTGGGGACTCAACAATCAAGCCTTTAATGTTGAGGCGCGCTCACGCATCACGGATGGCAGTATTGCCCAAACAGATATCAACGGTGTACCCCATGCCTTTCGGTACTCTTCGCTGGATATCGGGGCGGACATGACACCGGAACAACTGTCTTCGACAATTGACCTGCAATCAAATGATCTCGGATCAGGCCAGGCATCAGTTACGATGAATACCGCCAATGCCGACAAAACCATCCAGGGAAATATCGCATTAACCGGATTTGATTTGGGATTTCTCAGCACACTGGTTCCCGAAATCAATGAGTCAGGCGGCACTGTAAACATTGAAGGCGTACTCAGTGGCTCGTTAGCAGCCCCATTGTTTGATGGTCGTATTGAACTACAACAACCGGTACTCAACGGCGAAGCTTTGCCACTGGCACTCGAAGGCGGCGCAATCATCACCGATATCGCCGGCACCAACGCCACTATCACCGGTGATCTGACCACCGATGGCGGCGATATCTCAGTGAGTGGTGATGTGGCATGGCCCACCACGACTGGCGTTACGGCCGATGTGCGTATTAAAAGTGCTGGTTTAACCGTTGCGCAGCCACCGGTTACACAAGCGTCACTGTTACCCGACATACGGATTCAGTTCGCAGATCAGGCAATTGCCGTGTCAGGGTCGGTGCAGGTTCCAAGCGCCGACATTAATATCAAGGACCTTCCCGAGGGTACGTCATCGCTGTCGGACGATGTCATCGTGATTGAAGATGTCGAAGCACAGCAAGCAGACAATCAGGCAGGAGAAGCATCCGTGCCGCTGGGCCTGGATGTGGCCGTCGACATCCTACTGGGCGATGGGGTTAACTTGTCTGGCTACGGGCTGATCGCTACACTCGGCGGCGAAATCAATGTAACAAAGACCGACGCTGATCCACCACAGCTGTTTGGCGAACTGTTGATCTCGGAGGGGCTTTACAAGTCTTATGGTCAAAACCTGAATGTCCAGAACGGCCAAATTCTATTCGTAGGACCGGTAGACCAGACTCGTCTGGATATTCAGGCGGTCAGATACATTGAAAATGAAGACCGGGTTGCCGGCCTGCAAATCGAAGGACCACTCAATGATCCGGTCGTGACGCTATTTACCGATCCGGCAGATAAAACGCAGGAGAGTATCCTGTCCTACATCGTGCTTGGACGTGACCTCGGCGATAACTCCAGTGAAGACAGTAACCTGCTGGCAAACGCCGCACTCGCACTCACACTCAAGGAGGGTCGCGGGTTCGCCACCGGTTTCGCCGAAAGTCTGGGTATTAGTGATTTTTCCATCGAGGCATCGGGCAGTGGCGATGATACCCAGGTGGTGTTAACCGGCCGACTGTCTGACAGATTGCTGTTGCGTTATGGGCGCGGTGTGTTTGCCGCTGATGAATCTCTGTTTTTACGGTACGATATCACCAAGAGCCTGTACCTTGAGGCGGCTCAGGGAGTTGAACGAGCCGTAGATCTGTTTTACTCGTTTTCGTTCTAGTCACGGGTCCTGTCACTGGCCCTATAACTGGCCACCAAAAGCAGGCTGACTCAAATAAACTAACCCGGGTTAACTGAGCGTAAACGGACTGTCCCAAGCAACCTAAACAAGGCAACTTAAACAAGTCAACGTAAACAAGTTAACGTAAACAAGTTAACGTACACAGATCAAATTAAACAAGGCGAAGTAGACAGGACAAAGTAGACGAGGCAAAGTAGACAGGGCAAAGAAGACAAGGCAAGCTACCCAAGACAGACTATTCGAGCAATCGATTTCGGTGACCGTCATTCGGGAATGACACACCGGCACAGGCGATGCTGAATGCACCACAGGTTAACCTGAGCAGCTTTATACTGCACCGGCACAGCTCATAGGATGCGGGCTGCTAGCCACCGGCTGCGGGCCACCTGTTATGGGCCATTTTTTTATCACTCCGATATGGCCTGCAAGCCCTATTCAATTCAGTCGAGACTATGACTACACCTTACGAGTTCATTAACGACCAGGCCTCATTGCAGACCTTGTGTACAGCACTGGCATCACAGCCCTTTGTTTGCGTTGATACCGAATTTTTGCGAGAGAAAACCTATCGCCCGGTGTTATGCCTGATTCAAATAAAGTCCGGTGATATCGCTGCCATAATTGATGCGCTGGCGTTGGAAGACTTGTCGCCTCTGAATGCTGTGCTGAAAGACCCGGCCATCACCAAAGTGTTTCATGCCGCGGGACAGGATCTGGAAATATTTTATTGGCTGAACAAGGAAGTACCGGCACCTTTGTTCGATACACAAATTGCAGCACCGCTGCTGGGCTATGCCGAGCAGATTGGCTACGGCAATTTAGTGATGGAACGGCTGGGCACGCAACTGTCCAAGGCGCACACACGTGCCGACTGGACACGGCGTCCGCTGCCCGACAATCAATTGCAGTATGCGCTGGACGATGTGGTTTATCTGGAATTGCTTTACCTGTCGATGCGTGACGAACTGGAGCAAAAGAGCCGTCTTGCCTGGCTTGAGCCAGAGTTTGCGGGGTTGCTCGACGAGTCGAATTATTTAAAGCCTGCAGCGTCTATGTGGAAGAAAGTGAAAAACGCCCAACGCCTTAAAGACGCGTCGTTGTCGGTGGTGCAATCGCTCGCTGAGTGGCGCGAGCTTACTGCTCGTGAACGTAATCTACCGCGTAATTGGATCATCAAAGACGATGTGTTAACTGACATTGCACGACAGTTACCGACGACGATCGAGGAGCTTGGGTTTATTCGGGGCATTGGCAAACATGTGCTTGAACGACACGGCAGTCACATCGTTGAACGCATTGTCTCCGCGGCAGGAAAAACACCGGAACCGTGGCCACCCTACTCGAAAAAACAGCCCAAGAAACCAGAGCATGAGGCCGTGGTTTTGCTGCTCGAGGCGGTGATCAAACAACAGTCAATAACGTTGGATATAAACCCCACACTGCTGGCGCCACGCAAGCTGCTCGAAGACTGCGTGCAACAGGGTTCGGCAGAATCACTGAAAGGTTGGCGACACAACCTGCTATCAGCTACCGTTAATCAACTGCTGTCAGGCGACACACAGGTGTCAGTGAATAACGGTAAACTGAGATTATCCGACTAGCCTGAGGCAACATCAGATCGGTGCAATACCCGGTTCGTGCAAAACGCAAGTCAGGGCAAAACCAAGTCAGGGCAATGTAACCCCGGGGCAATATAACCCCGGGGCAATATAACCCCGGGGCAATATAACCTCAGGGCAACAGCATCCCGACACAACATAAAGCCTACATAACCAGGCTCAAGAAAAACACAGCGCCCAAAACCACACGCCAATCTTAAACTGGCCCAAGTCTATTACGAGCCAGTGCCCCGAATTGTGTTACCTGACTTTTGCC
>CALDUO010000183.1 GCA_937923745.1 uncultured Granulosicoccaceae bacterium | reverse complement strand
TGGGCTCAGTTTTGGTTACAGGTCAATCCCAAGACCAGTCAGGACGGGTCGGACCCGCTCAGATAGTCCGGGGGCAGCCATTCCTGATCCCCGGGAAGCGAGCTCGATTCGCGCGTATGTGTCACGCGAGATCGTGTCACCTGTTGCTGCCGCCGCATTGGCTCAAAAGGGGTTTGTTTGCGTAAAAGGGGAGGTAACGCGCATACACAGAACAGACGTCGGTTTTTGGGTCGGTTGTGATTCTCGGGGTATGAAATTTGCGGTGTTGCGTCATCTCGTTGAAAACGCTCGACCTGGTCCACACAATTGGGGCAGTCAATGCAGGATTTGCTGTTCACTCCGTGTCATTAAAGGCAGTACGGGTTATCCTTCTGCTGTTGAAACACTAGCCAATCAGTCAAGACAGACGGAACAGATACGATATAAGTAATGAGTGAATCAGATAAAGAACAAGACGGCGATATCGCCATTGAGGCCGTAAAGCCCAAATTACAGAAGCCACCACTCTACAAAGTGGTGTTAATGAATGACGATTTTACGCCAATGGAGTTTGTGGTCGAGGTATTGCAGTCGTTCTTTAACCTGGGACGAGAAGAGTCGACCCGGATCATGTTACACGTACACACACGGGGAAAAGGGGTGTGTGGCGTATTTACCAGAGATATTGCTGAAACTAAAGTCGCTCAAGTCAATCAATATGCCAGAGAGTGCAAACATCCATTGCTCTGTGACATGGAAGAAGACTGAGGCGATCTTTAACAATTTATAAGTGAGCGGAAATGCTGAGTAAAGAGCTAGAATTCACGTTAAACAATGCGTTCAAAGAAGCACGGGCGCGCCGTTTCGAGTTTATGACTGTGGAGCATCTTCTGCTGGCATTAATCGATAACCCGACTGCTGCGCAGGTGCTGCGTGCCTGCGGTGGAGAGCTCGAGGTACTCCGTGACGAGCTCGACGCATTTGTTGAAGAGAATACGCCGCTCCTTGAAGAGAACGACTCAAGAGAGACACAACCTACACTCGGATTTCAACGCGTACTTCAACGCGCGGTTTTTCATGTGCAAAGCTCTGGCAAAAAAGAGGTGACCGGCGCTAATGTACTGGTTGCCATTTTTGGTGAGCAGGACTCACACACGGTTTATTTATTAAACAAACAAAACATCACCCGCCTTGATGTTGTTAACTACATCTCTCATGGCATTGCCAAAAACTCCCAGGAAGAGCCAGAAGAGTCTGAGGACAACGGATCTGAATTTTCTGGCGAAGATGGCGACGCTGATGCAAAACCGCTCGACAAGTACGCGACCAATCTCAACGTTAAAGCAGAGCAGGGCAATATTGATCCGCTAATCGGCCGCGAGCATGAGATTGAGCGAGCGACGCAGGTGCTGTGTCGGCGACGTAAGAATAATCCGTTACTCGTCGGTGAAGCCGGTGTTGGTAAAACAGCCATTGCCGAGGGACTTGCCAAGCGTATTGTTGACGGTCAGGTACCGGAGATTCTCGCAGAGAGCACCATCTATTCTCTAGACCTTGGCGCGCTGGTCGCTGGTACAAAATACCGCGGTGATTTCGAGAAGCGTTTAAAAAGCATTTTGTCGCAGCTCAAAAAAGAAGAGGGTGCTGTGCTTTTCATTGATGAAATTCATACGATCATCGGTGCCGGTGCAGCCTCTGGCGGTGTCATGGATGCGTCAAACCTGATCAAACCCATGCTGGCCACTGGCGAGCTTAAATGTATCGGGTCAACAACCTATCAGGAATACCGTGGCATTTTTGACAAAGACCGGGCGTTGTCGCGACGCTTTCAAAAAATTGATGTAGCGGAGCCCAGTGTCAATGAGGCTTACGAGATTTTGAAAGGTTTAAAATCTCGCTACGAAGAGTTTCACGATGTGAAATTCACCAACAACGCCCTGAAGAGTGCGGTTGAACTCGCTGACAGATACATCAACGATCGTTTTCTACCAGACAAGGCTATCGACGTCATTGACGAAGCTGGTGCTAGCAGGCGTATCAAGAGTGCGTCTAATCGTAAAAAACAAATAACGGTGAAAGACATTGAAGCGATCGTGGCGAAAGTGGCTCGCATCCCCGAGAAAAGCGTATCGTCAACAGACACCGATAAACTGAGAACGCTCAGCAGAGATCTTAAAATGCTGGTGTTTGGGCAGGACGATTCCATCGACGCGTTGTCCGCTGCAATCAAGATGTCCCGATCCGGCTTGGGTAATCTCGACAAACCCATTGGTAGCTTTATGTTTGCAGGTCCTACCGGTGTGGGCAAGACTGAGGTTAGTAAGCAGCTTGCCAAGGTGATGGGTATTGAGCTGATACGCTTTGATATGTCGGAGTACATGGAGCGACATACCGTATCAAGACTGATTGGTGCACCACCGGGCTACGTCGGTTTTGATCAGGGTGGTTTGCTCACTGAGGCGGCTGTGCAGAACCCGCATGCAGTGATTTTGCTTGATGAAATAGAAAAGGCTCACCCGGACGTCTTCAATTTGTTGCTGCAGGTCATGGATCATGGCACGTTGACCGATAACAACGGCCGCAAGGCTGATTTTCGTAACATCATATTGATCATGACCACCAATGCCGGTGCAGAATCGCTAGCGCGTTCCACGATGGGCTTTACGTCACAGGACCATAGCACCGACGGTATGGAGGCTATTAACAAAACATTTACACCCGAGTTCAGAAATCGACTGGATGCGATTATTCAGTTCAAGGCATTGGACAGAAGCATCATTCTGAATGTCGTCGACAAGTTTATTATCGAGCTCGAAGCACAGCTTGAAGAGAAGAACGTCTCAATCGACTTCAATGCAGATGCCAAAGCGTGGCTTGCCGAGCATGGATTTGACGCGCGAATGGGCGCCCGACCTATGGCGCGCATCATCAGCGAGAACATCAAAAAGCCACTGGCCGATGAAATTTTGTTTGGTCAACTGACCAAAGGCGGCAAAGTAAGAGTAGTCCTTGATGAAGAACACAAGCTCGCCTTTGAGTTTGAGAGTCGCCAAAGCAGTCGTGAGGCTGCGGCAGAAAACTAAGCGCCAGCCGAGAGGCTGCGGCAGACAGTAAAGCGTTAGCCGCAAGGCTGCGGTGTAGAAAACCGACGCCGCAGTCACTGCTTTTCGAAACTACAAGTCACAGCATGCGGGAATGATCTTGCCAAGGCACGGCGCCCATTCACGCTTTGTGCGCCAGAGCATGGCATAAAGCCGTGCTTTACTTACCAGAGCATGGCAGTATGCCGTGCTTTACTTGCCATGGCACGGGCGCTATGCCGCGACTTGTCTGGAATCTGACACGAAAATGGGCGCGGATACCGCACCTTAAAGTGGGAGGCGACAGCTCACCCCGTTGATGCGCAGGAGCGGTACGAAGTATGTGCCGGGGTAACCGGTAGTGACGGCTGCCGCGAAGGCTGAATTAGCACGCTGGCAGCTTGGGTTCTCGCCTCCGGAAGACGCGAGTTGTTGCTTTACCGGCTGCGATAGGTAATACGACCTTTTGTCAGGTCATAGGGGGTCATCTGCACAGTGACTTTGTCGCCCGTCAGTATACGAATGTAGTGTTTTCGCATTTTGCCCGATATGTGAGCGGTCACGACGTGTCCGTTCTCTAGCTCTACGCGAAACATCGTGTTCGGAAGGGTGTCAACGACAGTGCCTTCCATTTCTATAGGTTCTTCTTTAGCCATAATCCTCTTTAAGATGCCTTGATTTTTCGTCAGTCGGTCTCGTTTGCCGTAGACGATAGATAGTGTCATGACACACTGTGTCACTCGTGATTGCATGCTACCCGGAAAAATCCGCCGATAGCGTTTTGTCGGTTAACCTCAGCCTGGTGTCGATTGCCCGTAGACTTGTTTCCGGAGGTGTTTTTTCCGGGTTGGCTCTCCTGGCCTTACTTTGCCGGGTTTTGCTTTGCCGGGTTTGCTTCATTCGGGTACGCTTTCCCGGGTTGCCTCGCTGTCGCTTGTTGCACTGGCTGTCTGTCCTGCCGGGCTACTTGCCGGCTACCTTGGCAAGGTGCTTTTACAGGTTGGCCAGCAGCTGGCCCGCCGTCGGTGTCTTGAGTGCGAGCCAAAGACGTAAAACAACCCCGTCAGTCATAAACCTCGTCCATAACGCGCCTGGCGACCATCGGTTCGGTTATCCGGGGATGTTCGTTAGGATAGCGTGTTCGGGTCGGTTCACAGAGTGGTTACACCATGTGTGCAACGCGCTAACGTCAGCGTATTCCCACAGCCACGCGCAATTATCAACAATTATGCACTATTGGCAAGTGAAATGTGACTGGGAACGGTCTTGAGGATGGGGCTGGAATCGCGAAATTCAAGGCAAAAACTCTGCCTTTTTAACAAAAACGGGTGAAATATGAGCGTAGTATTTCGCCGGAGCAGTGCCCATAATGGTGGATAACATGGTTAATGGTTGGCTTGGCCCGAATATGAATCGATCACAATGCTGGTAGTCGCAAAAAACAAACACGTAAAAACTAGCGGACGGTTTGCAGCATTGATGGAGCTGTACGAAAAGAATTATTGCCTCATCCGACTGCTCGTCCCTACACTCAGAACTCTCGCTGATCAACGTTCGGCCGATGACCATTGTGTGTCAGAAGTAGAGGGTTGCCTTGATCTCGAACTCAGGCAGATCGAGCAAAGCCGCTACACGACCACCTTCAATCTGACTTACCGTTTCGCCGAAAGACATCATCGGACTCAGTTTGAACCTGATTTAACGATTCGGCTCTACCATGACGCACGCACCTGTGAGGTTGTCACAGGACTTGTCAGAACCACGCGAACTGATTTACGCCGAAGCCGCAATCTTGAAGAAAGTTTGCGACTCAACCGATTCCTGCATCGATGGCTGACGTACTGTTTACGCCAGGGACACAGCTTTAGCGAGGCTTCAATCCGGGGCCAGTACACGCCTGTCTGAAACTGCTGTGGTATCCCGCCATCTTAACGACGGCATTATCCATTAAGCGATCATCCTGAGTGGTTGTAACCACTTTCTCCAACGACAACACGCGGTTTTTAAGTTCGTCACACGTCAGCGTGGCATTGCCTGTCTGCATGGTTTTAATGGTAGGTAACAGCGTGCCGTTTTCGATACTCTTGGTGGCAACCGTTGGCGTTGCCTCGAGCGCTGGTGCATTGTTCTCAGGTGTCTTATTACTGAAGCGCTCTATTTTTTCAAATCGAATATTGCTGCCTTCCGGTGGAGGCTGACGTGAAAAAGTAATCGTGCCGTCGCTTTCATACCATCGGTACAATCCGCTGGACTGACTGTTTGCCCATGAGGCAACACTG
>CALDUO010000182.1 GCA_937923745.1 uncultured Granulosicoccaceae bacterium | reverse complement strand
ACTGCGTTTCGTGCGTTGGCCGACAACCATTGGGATGCGGCTGCGGTCAAGCAGGCGGTCATCAAGGATCAGCGCCGCCGTCGGCGGGTGAGTGCTGCGTTACGCATTGGTCAATACACCGGTTGGGATTATGATCCTGCCCGCGACCCGTCGCAGGAATACACGCGCAGCCACATGGACCTGACCCGGTTTGATATCAGCTCGCGTTTTCCGCGGCCGGTGCCGTTTAAACCGCGTTGGAAGTAACGCCTTACGGACGCCTGGCCCGTGTTTGCCCGCCCCGTGTTTGCCCGTTTTGGGTTATCAGGCCAGTGTTATCCGGCCAGTGTCATCAGGCACGTATCTATAGGCACACGTAATACCGCGCTGCCGCATCTGCAAGGCTGGGGCAATCAATAGATCGGTGGTTCCGGTACCGGCGCACCAAAGCCTGTTTCGAGAAAATCGAAATCACAGCCATCGGGTGCTTGTCGGATATGACGGGTATACATAAACCCGAAGCCACGTTCATAACGGGGAGCAGGTGACACGTGGGCCGCCTTGCGCGCTGCAAGCTCGTCATCGCTGACGTTCATGTGAATGGTGCGGTTAGGGACATCAACGGTAATACTGTCACCGTTTTTGACCAGCGCCAGTGGTCCGCCGGTCCATGACTCCGGTGCCACATGCAAAACGCAGGCGCCATAACTGGTGCCACTCATCCGCGCATCAGACAATCTCAACATATCCCTGACGCCTTCCTTAACCAATTTGACCGGTATTGGCAACATGCCCCATTCCGGCATACCCGGGCCACCCTGTGGTCCGGCATTACGCAAAATCATCACGTGATCTGCGGTCACGTCGAGATACTCATCTTCAACGGCTGCTTTCATGTCGGGGTAGCTATCGAACACCAGTGCAGGTCCTGTGTGTGTCAGAAACCGCGTATCCATGGCCGACACTTTCATCACGCAGCCATCCGGTGCCAGGTTGCCACGCAGCACCGCCAGCGCACCGGACGGGTAGACAGGGTTGGTGAGGGGCCGTATGACGTCTTCATTGTAGACACGAGCGTGGTGTAGCGATTCGCTCAAACTGTCCCCGCTGACATTTTTACAGGTGGTATTCAGGTGCGGTTCGATGACTTTAAGCATTGCCTGCAGACCACCGGCGTAATAGAAGTCCTCCATCAGATAGGTGTCGCCGTTGGGCCGAATATTGGCAACGACCGGCACGTCACGACCAATACGGTCGAAATCATCAAGGCCAATATCAAAGCCTGCGCGACGCGCGATGGCGATGACATGAATGATGGCATTGGTAGAGCAGCCCATGGCCATTGCCGCCGCAATGCCGTTGGTAAATGAGTCGTGTTCGAGAAAGTCAGACGGTTTGAAGTCGTCGAGCACCATATCGACGATACGGCGGCCACACTGTTTGGCCAGCCGAATATGATTGGCATCCGGTGCCGGAATTGATGAGGCTCCCGGTAACGTAAACCCAACAGCCTCTGCAATAGACGTCATGGTGCTGGCAGTTCCCATGGTCATACAATGGCCATAGCTTCGCGCAATGCCTTGTTCAACTTCGCCCCAGTCACGCTCGGTGATGTTGCCAGCGCGCAGTTCATCCCAGTATTTCCAGCTGTCGGTGCCGCTACCGAGTGATTCGCCTTTCCAGTTACCGCGCAACATCGGGCCTGCCGGGAAGTACACGGTCGGCAGATTCATGCTGATAGCACCCATCAACAACGCCGGTGTGGTTTTGTCACAGCCGCCCATCAATACCACTCCATCAATCGGATAACTGCGAATCACCTCTTCGGCTTCCATAGCCAGAAGATTTCGGTGCAGCATTGCAGAGGGTTTCAGAAATACCTCTGACAGTGTCATGACCGGTAACTCGAGCGGAAAGCCACCGGCTTGTAAAACACCGCGTTTGATCCATTCGACACGATCTTTGAAATGCGAATGACACTGATTGATGTCTGACCAGGTATTGAGAATGCCGATGACCGGTTTTCCTTCCCAGTCTTCGCGGTCGTGGCCCATTTGCATCGCGCGCGAACGATGACCGAAAGAGCGTAAATCGGGCTTTCCGAACCACTGATGGCTCCGTAACTCGTGTGGCTGCTTTTTGTGTTTGGTGGTCATACTCGCGGTACCGTGTGGAAGACTGGACATTCAACTCTGGCATCAGGGTTGAATACTGATAGTATCAGCACTCGACACTACGGCGAAAACCAAACGTGTACACAGACCGACGTGATCTGCGCAACACCGCGCCAGAGACCCCCCAGGCACCCAAGAAAACGCGCAGTCGCAGCGACACCGTCAAAATATACGGCGTTGCCGCCGTATTGTTGATTGGCGCGTTTTGGTTGACGTATCAGTTCGTACAGCCCGCTCCGCCAAGATCCCTGTCTATTGCCACTGGTAGGAGTGATGGTGCCTATTATGATTATGCGCGGCAGTATCAGGCCGAATTGAAACAAGAAGGCGTCGAGCTCACCATTATCGAGACATCCGGCACTGTCGACAATCTGAATATTTTGTCTGATAAAACCCGTGATGTGCAGGTCGCTTTTGTACAAAGTGGTGTGGCAGATCCAGCGACCCATCCCAATATTTTGGGTTTGGGTAGTCTGTATTACGAGCCGTTGTGGGTGTTTGTTCAAGCGGGCAGTGGTATCGAACGCATTAATCAGCTCGGTGACGCCAGAATTGCCATAGGTGCACATGGCAGCGGCACCCGCTCTGTCAGTACACGGTTGCTGATAGACAACCAATTGCTTGATCGCGGTATCACCACGTTGCCACTGAGTGGTCGTGACGCAAGCGCCGCCTTTGAAGCCGGCGACGTAGATGTTGTGTTTACCGTGGCGTCACCGCAGGCACCGAGTGTCGTTGAGCTACTGAATAATCCGAACGCCGAATTACTCGATTTCAGACGGTCTGTAGCGTACGCCCGGCGCCACCCGTTCTTGTCAAGCCTTGAGTTACCGGAAGGTATTCTGGATTTCAGTCGCAATATACCGTCAAATTCAATCCATTTGATCGCACCGGCAGCGACGTTGGTGGCACGAGAGGATTTGCACCCGGCCTTAGCGGATCTCTTGATGCAGATATCAGCGCGTTTGTTTGGTCGTGGGTCGATGTTGGCCGAGTCATCCAGATTTCCGTCACCTGACTACCTTGATCTGCCACTCAGTAATGAGGCGAAGCGGTTTTACAAATCCGGTACACCGTTTTTACAACGTTATCTGCCATTCTGGGCTGCAACATTGGTGGACCGCCTGAAAGTGATGTTACTGCCTTTGTTGGCATTGATGATACCGCTCAGCCGAATCTTGCCACCCACATATCGATGGGCGGTCAGAAAGAAAATTTATCGTTGGTATGACGAAATTCAGCATATCGATCAAAGCGCCAACGAAGTCAGAACACCGGTGAATCTGGAACGTTGCCTCGCCAATCTTGATCGTATTCAGGATGAAGTGCGTGAAGTTGAAGTACCACTGGGCTACGCACATGAATTATATGTGCTTCGGCAACACATTGAGCTGCTCGCTATGCAGATTCGCGGGAGCGCCGTCGCGCAGCAACCAGTCGATCAACCTGGCTGACGCAGGCCCAATAAAGCTGACCAACAAAGCCGACCATTGAAGTCGCCCAGTGAAGCCGACCATTGAAGCCGACCAATCTGAGCAGGCAATGTGTGCAGTCAGTTTTACTACCCGGAATCAACTGCCGCTGCTATTTGCCGATTGTCATTGCCCGGTGTCATCCGCCAGTGTCGTCCGCCAGTGTCGTTTGCGGTGTCATCCGCCAGTGTCGTTTGTCAGTCACGTTAGCCAGTGTGTGCAGCCAGTTTAACGGCCAATTTGATCGGCAGTCCTGAGTCGTCTGAGGGCCAAAGCTCAGCGTTCGTGGTGTCGACCCAGAGCGTCAAACCAGGGCGTAGACCCAGAGCGTCGACCCAGAGCGTCGACCAAGGGCGTTATTTTGAGGCCGTGAAAACTGAGGCTGGTCAGCTGAAGGCAACAGGGTGAAACGGCAGCGGGCCAGCCTGTCCCAGCGTCTTGCGGGTCGTTTAACGCCCATTTTGCGGCTTCTCAAGCGATGTCCCGTTAAATAGTTCACGCTTCACAGTTTCACCGATTCTCGGGTTCCGTTTTGATCTGTGGCCTGGTATACAGATTGCAACACTACCAGCCATCTCGCCCCCATCACCCGATCGCTTGATAGGGATTATCACAGTGCTTGTAGCGTATACCGAACCGCCTGGGTCGAAGTATCCGATGGTGAAAGACAGGTATGGGAACGTCAACGGGTTTAACAGACAAGGTTAATGTGTATGAGCGTTTTTGGTTTTTTTAAAAAAGATAAAGCAAGAGCTGTGAGCAACGGTGCTTCAGGGAATGGGGACAATGCTCAAGAGGCATTGGATCGTTGGCAGCAGGTATTGGCACTGGACCCCGATAACATTGATGCCAAAATTCACATCGCTAACGTGCACAGCAGCAAGGGTGATAACGCTGCGGCGTCTGCACTCTTTGACGAGTTGGAAAAGGCATACCCGGATTCGCTGGTCATCAGAACAGCCGTAGCGCGGTTTCTTTCGAATACTAATCAGGTCATGGAATCCCGTGCCAAATGGCAGGCAGTCTTTGATGATGACAGTAACAACGTTGAAGCACTGGTCAACATTGCTAATCTCGATCTGTCACAAGAGCGTTATCAGGAGGCGTTGGCGACAGCCGATCGTATTAACACGCTTTTTAATCAGGATTTTCGGTGTCATCTGGTTCGTGGACGCGTGCATCACAATCAGCAAAATTGGGAGGCGGCAGCTGACGCGTGGCGAGCTGTACTGGAACAAAAAGGCGCTCACTATGAAGCTGAGCTGCATTTGTGTATAGCGCTCAATCGTATGGGCAGCTTTGAGGATGTGATTACACAACTTCAGTTGTCGATGGGTAATTATCCGAATGCCGAGGCGCTATACGCCCTCAAACGTCGCACGCTGACCAAAATGGGCAAGAAGAAAGAAGCGTTGGATTTGACAACGCAAGCGATGGAGCGTTTTCAGGGCAGTGCCGATTGGCATTATGAACATGCCAGCCTGCTCTACGGCCTTCAACGTCTCGAAGATGCAGAGATTGCGTGTAAAGCGGCGATGGAGCGTTTCGGTGATGACGTACGTTTGTTAACACTTTATGCGCGTATCGGACAAATGCAATTAAACCGTTCTAAAGTTGCCTGATTGTCTGAGAAGCACGCCACTGTTGTGTTTATCGAAAATGACCACACAGAGCACTCTGATAATGAATGCTCAATGCCTGCGCCTGTCATATCAACCTTATCAAAGGTCTCCGTGCCCAACGTGATCGCTGAGTCTGCAGTCAAGTCTGCACAACCAACTGCCAAAGTAAATTTGACACAGACAGACTTCAATACGCTGGCGCGTTCGACACTGCAGCGATGGGAGTCAGTGCTGACGGTCGATCCGCAAAATGAGTTGGCTCTCTTGAACGTCCTTGGTAACGCCATGGCGTTAAATCATCAGCACCTTGTCGCGGACTCGCTGTCGCGGTTGCGGGCGCTCGATAACATCATTAACAAAGCGCGATATTTTGAGTTGCAGGCAAAAGAGGCCGCCGAGCGCGGTGATCATGAGGCCGCAATACACTATTGGCGCGAGGCGTCGCATCACGGGTACAACACCCAACAGGGCTGTCTTCGCATAGCGACGCAGTACTATCAGTTAAACGATATGACCAATGCCCGGTTGTACGCGGTTCGTGCCAGTGAGGACAAGAACGGTGATAAAGGCACTGCCGAGTACAGTATCGTGATACAGGCTCGGTGTTTTTCGTTCGAGAAAAACTGGGACGCTGCCATAGATCTCTTGCAACACTATCAACAGTTTGATGTGCATCGTGAAACTGCTGCCGAACTCTTGTATCGCTGCTACATCAACGACTTTCGGTACGAGAGTGCGCGCTCGGTGTGCGAGGTGTTTAAAGAGCGCAATGAAGCCAAGTACCAACATTTTCAGGGCAAGGTGCTGATGCGTCAGCATTTGTACAACGAAGCGATTGAACACTTTAACGCAGCATTTGGTTTATCCCATAACATTGAAGACAAGCTGTGGATGATCAGAACACTGGCTGCTATTCACGATCATGATTCAGCAGAAAAACAGGCAGAGCTTGCAGAACTGACGCTGACCCAAAACAGTTTGACGCAAGGCAAGTGCTGGGAGGCAGCAGGTGTCCTGAGCCGTGCCGAAGAACGGTATCGACAGGCCGCAGAAGAAGACGCGAGTTATGAGGCCCACAGTGCCTACATTCGATTTCTGTTCAATCAACGTAACTGGGGTGAAGCGTATCGTGCCTTATTAAAAGCGGATAAGGACCAGATGACTTCCCCGGCCCTGGACCGCATCCGCGGAACACTGATGGAGGCGTTTACCGCAGCTGGCAAATTACCGCCAACGAACCGTTTTCTGTTACGCCGTTTCGAGTTTTTCTCGTCTGAGTCGATGGTAACCGGTATTGTTGATCGCCTGCTCAACAAACATCGCGTGGTCAACGCGGGCAGGATTGCTGCATCTGATGAGAATGCGGTGCTGGTGATCGGATCACTCGGCGCGGGTGGGGCAGAACGGCAAGTGGTGAACCTTGCCAACGGGTTGGCAGCAGCGGATGATATCAATCAGGTGACACTGCTCTGTACACATTTAAGCCGTGTTGATCAGGACAGGTTTTATCTACCTCAGGTCAATGATGCCGTCAAGGTCGAAGAGTATTATCAACGTGCCGATGTTCTGTCGCCGGATGATATACCGGAACTCAGCGACTACGCCGATCTACTCAAACACATTCAGCCAGCGTCGCGATTGCAGGTCATTCTGCATCTTGCCCGGGCACTGATTGAGATTAAACCCACCGTCGTGCATGGTTGGCTCGACGAGACATTTATAAACACCGCTTTGGTGTGCCATATGCTCGGCATTCGTAACGTTGTGGGTCGCTGGGGCAGTATGCCGCCAGGGGTTAACAGAACCGTGAACGAGAAAACAGCCAGTAACGTGCAGTACCTGCAACATGCGTATCGTGAAATTGCCCGATTGCCGTGTTTAAAATACTCGTCGAATTCAAGGCTCACCGGTAACGCTTATGCCGAGCTTCTTCGTAAACCGGCCAGAGCCGTTAATATTGTCTACAACGGCATCAACACCGATGAGTCAACTGCTGACAAAGACTATTCCGCAGGCGTCAGGCGTTTGTGGGGTATTCCTGCCACTGGGCGAGTGGTCGGTACGATATTCAGAATTTCTGAAGAAAAGCGCCCGTTTTTATGGGTTGACACAGCGATTGAGCTGACAACTCGTGAGCCCGATCTGCAGTTTGTGATCGTCGGTGGCGGGCCGCTGGAAAATCAGCTGCAGGATTATATCCGCGAGCGACAGGCTAACAACATTCATTTGGTCGGTCGGCAAGCCAACGTAGCGCTTTGGTATCGGTTGTTTGATGTGCTGTTACTGACGTCACGTGTGGAGGGTGTGTCGAACGTCGTCGTCGAAAGTCAGTTTGCCAGTTGTCCGGTGGTCGCGCCTGATGTTGGTGGTTTGTCTGAAGCGATGGTGGATCAGGAAACCGGTTATTTGCTGCAAGATCATTCGGTCACAGCATTTGCCGATGCCGTTCAGTCTTTGATCAATGATCCGGAAAAGCTTGATCGCGTCGGTAAATGCGCCAGTCGTTTCGCGCGCGAGCGTTTCTCTGTCGATAAAATGGTAGCGTCCTATCGTCGGTTATTTAATGACGACATTCCCGGCTGTCGCCAAAAGCGACGATAAGCGACTGACATCTGGTTGTAAAAAATCTCCCGGTCGATGCATGTTAGCCAATGCCAGTGACCCGTGCCAGTGACCTGTGCCAGAGATCCGGTTCCAGAGACCCGGTTCCAATGACTCACTGCCACTAAGTCATTGCCGTTAAGTCGTCGCGACAGAGTCGCAGCGATATAGAGTCGGGGTGGGCTCGTTGCGCTGCTTTTATTTATCGTCGTACACAGACACTACGTGGGATTAACGGTCTCCGGACAACGTCCTGATTGATAGTGGTCAGTCGTTGTCGGTGGTTGCCGGACCTGCGCCTGACAGGCGTGAGTAGTCTGTTGCAGGTGCGTAGGTTTTATTTGCAAACACCTTTAATCGCTCAAGATCTCCCCGAAACGATGCATTCACCCGGTTGGCTGGTTGAGACGAAGACGTCATAAGACTGTACCGGGGGATACGTGCACTTGATGCCTG
>CALDUO010000181.1 GCA_937923745.1 uncultured Granulosicoccaceae bacterium | reverse complement strand
TTTCATGCGGGCGCTCCTTTCTATGGCGCGGCACCATCGGCGGATGATGTCAAAAAGATCACAGCACCCCTGGTCATTCATTCTGCAGAGGATGATCAGCGTATTAACGCAATGTGGCCCGATTTTGAAGCAGCGTTAGTTACGAACGATAAAACTTTCGAACGGCATCTCTATGCAGGTACGCGCCACGGCTTTCACAACAATTCAACACCGCGTTACAACGAAGCAGCAGCAGCGCTGGCGTGGGAGCGTACGTTGGCTCTTTTTAAATCCAGCCTGACCTGATCCGCCTACAAATGTAATCTATGTAGCCGGTTAACAGGTAATTGACATCGGCTGGCTGGTTCAGCCTATGTCGTTAACAACCCAATGCACGAGTCTACTGCAGGAATCAGTGTACTCGTTGCTTCACACGCCAAATCTCCGGGGGAGTAACGCCGCAAGGCTTGCGGTACTCTCTCGGGGTTTTAATATCCCCGCCCGTTGTATCGGTTTAACCTCGACGCTGCGACTGCACGGTCAGGAGGTCAATTATCAAATGTGTTGCGGGTGTAGTTTGGTCATGCTTGAGTCTGGCACACACACACCACCCACACACACGAAGAGCCGTTCTGTCAGCAATTTATCGTGGTTAATGGTTTTTTAACCGAATTCCTCAACAGCCGTTGACACCGAAACAGTGGCTTTATCGACTGCATAACCCGCACAATGACCTGCACATGCCAGCTTGAGGTTAAATGACCCTGTGACATCCGTCCTTGTGCGGCATGTCATCGTATCGTATGCCCGCACTCAAATAACCCGGCTACCAATAATCCGGAGACGGGTAGGCCAGTCAAACTATAATCTAGTGTTACTGCCTGTTCGTTATAGAGTTTATGTCAGGCAGGGGAGTGATTCAGCGCCCTTATCCGGCACGCCGTGATCCTGAAACTGCTTTACACTGACATCGGTAACAACAACGAGCGTTTATAAATGACAGACACTAAAGTTCCACGGCAGCTGATTGAAGGTCGGGCGGTACTGGTTGTGGTAGATATACAGGCCAGTACATTTACCGATGATTCCGGTGACGATCGGGCTATTCCGAATATGCCGGGCTACCGCGAGCGTATGGAACGCGCCCGGGCAGTTATTGACCGTTGTCGGCCCTGTGGCATACCCGTCATTTTTATTCAGGAAATTCATCGGGCAGATCTTGTTGATTTTGGTCGTGAGCTCGACGGTGACGAGACGGTGCACTGTCTCGACAATAATCCGGAGACCGATATCGCAAAAGAACAGATGGGGTTTCGTGCCGGTGATTACATTGTACAAAAACGGCGATACTCGGCATTCTTTGGCACAGACCTCGAGATTCTTCTCAAAGGCCTCAAGGCTGACACACTGATTTTAGTGGGCGGTCTTACCGATGTCTGTGTGCATTACACGTTCGTTGATGCTCACCAATCCGATTATTTTTGTCGCGTTATAGAAGATTGTGTTGCAGGGTCGAGTGAGGCTGCTCATCAAGCCTCTCTAACCGCCATGGAATATTTACAAACAGGGGCGGTATGTACGCGTGAACAAGTGTTGGATGCTATAGACGTATTGATGCTGGCTCCGACGAATCAGCGGTAATCAATCGATGAACGAGAATGTCACCACTATGACCCATACACCTGTTGCTGAATCAGTGAGCCAGTTGAGTGTCGATCAGGCGATCGAAGCACTTTTGGCCGGGCAGGAGCACTCACTCGCAGAGTCACTGGCTGATTTGCCGGGTGGTGATATTGCTGATTTGCTCGAAGCGCTGTTGCCAGAGCAACGTATTGTGCTGTGGCGTGCGTTGCCGGACAGCCGCGATGCTGACATTCTGCCCTATCTGCATGATGAAGCCCGTGTGGGCATCATCAAGGCCATGGAAGAACCGCAAATTGTTGCTGCACTGGAGGGCATGGATCCGGTTGACCTCGCGGATGTCATTGATGAGTTACCGGCAGATATTGGCGAGAGTATTCTTGAATCACTGGATACCGACAATCGCCAGAGAGTGGCGTCGGTTCTCGCCTTTGACGAAGGCACAGCCGGTCGTCTGATGACCCGCGACGCGGTGAGTGTTCGCACTAATATTTCTCTTGCAGTGGTGCTTCGGTGGTTGCGGCGTCATGACCGGCTGCCACCTCACACTGACGCGCTGATGGTGGTCGATGAGGCTGGGCGGTTTCTGGGTAAGCTGCCCATGGATACCATCGTCACCGGCGACCCTGATCGTTTGGTCAGTGAGGCTATGACCGTATCAGATGCAACGTTACAGGCGACCGCGCCGTTGCACGACGTGGCTATTTTGTTTGATCGTCGTGATATTGTCTCGGCCGCTATTGTAGACGAGGTTGGTGTACTGCTCGGGCGCATTACCATTGAAGACGCGCTGGATGTTATTCAGGAAGAAGCGAGCCACGCCTATTTAAAAAGTGCGGGGCTCGATCAGGAGGACGATTTGTTTGCGCCTGTGGTGCCGAGTGCACGCCGTCGCGGGGTTTGGTTAGGGTTAAACCTGGTGACCGTGTTTGCTGCCGCGTGGGTGATTGGGTTATTTGAGGCGGCGTTAAGCCAGTTGGTGGCGTTGGCCGTGTTAATGCCGGTGGTTGCCAGTATGGGCGGTATCGCCGGCAGTCAAACCCTGACGCTGACCATCAGAGGTATGGCTAAAGATCAGATAGCCGCCGGTAATATCCGTTGGTTGGCCACCAAAGAAGTCGCGGTGGGTTTGCTCAACGGTGTGGTGTGGTCTGTGGTGGTTGCCATCATCACTTACTTGTGGTTTCAGAATGTAGGGCTGGCAGTCGTTATCGCCGTTGCGATATTGGTGAATCTGTTGGCTGCCGCGATGTGTGGTGTTGGTGTGCCGCTGGTGCTGAAAAAATTGGGTATTGATCCGGCGTTGTCGGGTGCAGTCATTCTCACAACCGTCACTGATGTGATCGGTTTTCTCAGTTTCCTTGGTATGGCGACGCTGTTTCTGTTGTAGGTAGTGTTATGCAGTTGCTAACTGCCAAGCACCAGTGCTGCTATTGAGCGAACTGTTCTTGCATCATTCTTTCATGCAGCAGTCGGTCGGGGTCAAAACACAGTGTGAGTGTTTTACGGCGTTCAGATGCAATCACGACAGTTAATACATCGCGTATTTCACGACTGTCAGCGGTGACTGACAGCGGTCTTTTTTCGGGGTGCAGCACGTTGAATGTGACTGTTGATTTATTATCCAGCAGCGCCCCTTTCCAGCGTCGGGGTCGAAAGGCTGACACCGGTGTTAGCGCGAGCAAATTTGCCGTCAGCGGTAATATCGGGCCATGGGCTGACAGGTTATAGGCAGTGCTACCGGCAGGTGTTGCCACCATGACACCATCACAAATCAGTTTGTCGAGTCGGGTAACACCATCTACGATGACCTCGACATTGGCTGATTGTGCTGTTTGCCGGAATAGGGCTACTTCATTGATAGCTCTGGCGTGGTGAACCTCGCCATCGATACACGTCGCTTTTAATGACAGACGATTAACCTTGATGTGTACCGCTCGATCAAGGCGCTGCGGCAAGTCATCGACGACATAGTCATTTAACAAAAAACCCACGGTACCGCGATTCATGCCGTATATGGTCTTGCCCTGTGTGCCGTACTCATGGAGGGTCTGTAGCATAAAGCCATCACCGCCAAGCGCCACAATCATGTCGGCCGTGGCCGGGTCACTCTGGCCGTACCGAGCGGTTAATTCTGTGAAGGCTTGCTTGGCTTTCGCTGATGATGCGCACAAAAACGAAAACCGCATACCACCCGGCGTCAGTGTGTCAATGTTGTCCGTCACCTGTGAATGCTCATGTGTTCGATTGTGACTCTGGGTTTGAGGTTCTGTGGGACTCTGATTATAACGATAGAGCGTCAGGGGTGTTAACCTTGCGACCCTATTAGCGCCATACCTTAAGTCGGGTTGCCACTAAGGGAGGCTAGCTGAGTGCTTGGTTCAGTGTGAAGGATGTTGCAGTTGTAGTGTGGTCATGGTTAACGGTGGTTAAACGAGAGCCCGAGTGAAGGACCACAATGATCTGATCGTATGCGAGCATTATTTTCGGTGTGGTTATACTGGCAGTTCATGCCCACATGCACCCGTAAATGCGAGCGTACCTCAAATGTGCTTTGAAGCGTCAGCAATCCGACGCCACGAAAATCTGATCGCGACACGGTCCATTCATCATCATAGACATCAAAGTATAAGCTGCCCAGTCTGACAAACAGTCCGCCGGGACTGATGGTAAAACTATCGTAGTTCACGTGGTTGTATCGGTACGCGATCGACAGTGACAGCTGATCGCTAGTGACATATTCTGCGATGCCACCGAAGTAGCCGCCGTTCACTGCAAGATTACCAATCGGCGTACTATAGACAGTGCCTGCAAACAAACCACCCACCAATGCCAGAGACACGCCAGGGTCGGCCTGACGAACTGTATGTCTAAGCCACACGGTATTGATTTCCTGAACGTCAGCACCGATATCTGTTCGGTCGTTTAATCCGTACGCGAACCCGAAAGATCCGCCGTCGCCAAAGGCTATATCTATTTGCCGCTCCCCGGTCTTTAATGACGTGGCGGAGTCGCGGGATGTCATGGGTATGAGCGTTGTGCTGCAGCCACCGACCAGAGCACATACCAACAGCAGCATACCGGTCAGGTTATGGTGTGTAGGGCTGCTATGGATTGGCATCGTCGGGCACCGCTGAGATTGGCTTGGCAGGTAATGAGGCGGATATTGATCGAGGTAATGCGAACATAGCACCGGTTAGTGGATCTATCAGCAGTGCGCCCGGAATGCCGAATATGCTTAAGAATACATTGCCGAAATAACCTGCTGACAAGTTCGCATTCATCTGTTTGGTCGTGACTGCATAACCGGATTTATCAAACACAACCGAGTAGCGCGCCCGTCGAAAAAAACCTCGATAGGCATCCAGGTGTATTGTCTCTGGTGTTGTGCCTGTGGCTACCGTGTTGCCAGCATTATCTTCGATACGAAAGTCGCTGTTTATCGGGCTGCTTTCTATGCTGACATCGTAGGAGTTTTCAGATATCAAGCTGGCGCAGCCCGAGACCGAAAAGGCCGTAAGGCAGACTAACATGACAGGGATCAGACCACCCCTACAGAACAGGTGATAGCGAAATTGAAGGGCGGCGGTCATTGGTATCCTTGCTGGTGTCCGCATAACAGGTAGTGGAACGGTATTGATGAAGGAGCTGGCAAGAATGGTTCCAAAAAAGTGCTGGTTAGCCTGCGTCCAGTGGTTTAATGATTAACAGTGAGGGTCGTATTTATCGAGCCTGGCCTACTGCGAAAGTACACATCCCCGAAGTACATATCCCCAAAGCACATATTACTGAAATATACGTTACTAAATTTTGCGTTATTCAATTGTATCAGCCTCCTATCGCCCATGTAGTTGGAACGTGTTGTGACGTCGAAAAAGTGGAGCGTACCTCTTATTGACCGTGTCTCTCGAAGACCATGCCTCAGATGGTGTAAACTTTTCTGCATGGGATGATTGCTCTAATTATTCTATGGGTGCGGATACGGACAGAGCGCCTATGATGGCTGAGCTGATGGCGGCCAAGGCATCCAGCGTTCAACGGGATAGGACGTTATTCGACAACGGGGAAATCAAAACTGTCAACATCATATCCTTGCCTACAACCCTTGGCATTGTGCTTATCTTGTCAGTTTTGAAAATGCGTTGAGCTCTTTTCGCGGATAGGACAACATCAAGTTGTCCCATTGGAATATTACCGCACCATTTCTTAACATACTTAAAGCATCACCCTTTGACAGCTACACACTGCCACAGGATAAGGGTGGTAGGTATGCAAAGGGATATACGATTGTTCGGTACGATTATGTTCAAATTGCCTAATAACGATTTAAACGAAGTTATTAGGCATTGGCTGGCATCACTCTAAGTTCATGGGGTGCTGACGATCAGGATGTGCGGCGGCATCGTACACTTTATTTTTGCAAACAAAAATTCAGTGACGGGCTCATGAAGCATTGCGGCACCGTTGGTTCGATGGATCGAATGAAGGTCTCGAACTGTACATTTTTTGAACGGAACAGTCTTCTGCCATGATGCCATAACGGGTTGCGTTTAGACTCGTGTTGCTCGAGTGTGCTGGCAATGGTTAACTGTTTTACCGGTTTAATAGACAACTCAAATTCATGATAGCTGACACCTCGACCCTCCCGAATAAACCGCAGAAGGTTGTCTTGGGTGTAGTCCTTGAACATTGTGTTAAACGGTGAGCGCTGGCTTCTGCTGGCATACAGGAACGCCAGTTCATCCGGTAACCAGTTGTAGAACGGTAGGCGGGACGTGTGATTGTCCATAAAAGCCAACCGATTGGGCGTGTCGACTACTACAAGATAACCACCAGTGTTCAGTAACACCCAGGCTTTCTTCAGTGATGTCAGACGTTCCTGGATGGTCATGTGTTCAAGGCAGGCAAAAAATATGATGCAGTCAAATTGCTGGTCGGTCAGCGTATTGATATCGCTGGCGTCCAGGGTCACCCGGGTATTCGATTGTCCATACACGCCCAGTCGAGTCGCTGCGACTTGATGAGAGGCTTCGTCTATATCGAGTGATGTCAGATGGGCGCCTTGCTCGCAAAGTGCAACTGACGACGCGCCAGTACCTGAACCGATTTCAAGAATGCTGGTGCCAGCGAGTCCAAAGGTGCTGTCTAGCCACGGAACGATGCGTGTGCGGAACTCCTGCAGACGGCCGAGCGTCTGGTTGTGTAGGTCTTTCTTACCCTGAGTGGTGTTGAGGTATTCGGTGATCTTTGCCGGGTCTGACGAGATAGTGTGACTGAAATAGTGCTCAGTCAGGGCTTGCGTTATTTTGTTGATACCGCTGTTGGCAGGGGTTGAGAAGCGTTGTGCAATAGCGTGAGGCGCCGTAGTTTTTAACCTTTTACGCAGATAATTCTTTATCGCTTTATTCATACACAAACCTCTTTTAGGTGTGATCACCCAAAATTGCTACGAATTCGTGGGGTCGATGATAGGCATTGATCGAGAAAAAAACAAGCCTATTCAATGAAACTCACCTATGCTTCTCATTCTCCCGGATAGACCAAGCGACAACCTTGCAAATCAATTCGTTACAGTATGACGTTGCCTCTCTGCTACGACGCGGACTGGATGAGGTGTTGGCAGCATCCCCCGGCGCAGAAAGGACAGCGACCAAACCAATAATGGCTGAGCTGCCGACAGCTTCCCGTTCCGACCAACTTCCGGTGATCTATCAAGACGAGCATCTGATCGCTATTAATAAGCCGGAAGGTCTATTGGTGCACCGCAGTGAAATCGATCGGCGTGAGACACGCTTTGCATTACAGATGTTGCGCGATCAGATCGGGCGTCGGGTGTATCCATTGCACCGGCTGGATAAACCAACTTCCGGTATTTTGATGTTTGCCTTTAGCAGCGATACAGCAAGGCTGATGGGGCAGGTCATCACAGAGGGTGGCCTGCGAAAAGATTACGTGGCAATCGTTCGTGGGGTCACAGACGAGCAGGGCACAATCGACTATGCGTTAAAGGAGCAACAGGATCGACTCGCCGATGCTATGGCGAGTCCTTCCAAACCAGCGCAAAGTGCCGTGACGCATTATCGGCGGTTGGCGCACTGTGAGCTTGATATTTCGGTCGGTCGTTATAACACCGCAAGGTATTCACTGGTGGCGCTGCAACCAACCACGGGCCGCAAGCATCAGCTTAGGCGTCACCTTAAACATATCTATCATCCTATTGTCGGTGATACGACTCACGGCGACGGTAAGCACAATACGATGTTCAGGGAACGTATAAACAGTCATCGGTTATTGCTCGCAGCCACGCATATTGCGTTCGTGCATCCGTATACAGAAGAACACCTGTCGATAGTGGCGCCACCGACGTTTGGCTTTTTACAAACTGCGAATCAAATTGGGTTGTTATAACGAGGCCGGTTGAGCGTGTGTTGCGCACCACTCGCGTATCATGACAGTGACGGGTTCCGGTGTTGCAAAACAGTGTGAATGACCGCCGTCAATCACATGCAACTGGCTGTTGGGTAGGTGTGAGGTGATGTATTCAGCGCGATCAATGGGTGCCTGCTGATCATAACGGCCAGCAAAAACCAGTGTGTCGCAGCTTATGCCTGGCAGTGCATGGCTGATATCGTGACCGGCGCGGGCCTGTAGTAGCCGAGGATATCCTGTTGCATTGTTGTGGCTGGCTATAAACAGGGCTTCGGCCTCCACACGTGCGGCAATATCCTGTTGGGCCTGCTCGGTGTTGTGAACGAGTTTTGTGGGCCATCGATTGTCTATGATAGACAATGCTGATATGGCTCGCTGCTCCGGGTCATTGATATCCAAAAATTCCTGCACCGGATACGACGACCCTCCAACCCCACCGGGTGAGGCGGCAGCGAGTGCTAGCCGAGTGATGCGCTCGGGCGCAAGTGCTGCCAAGTGCAATGCCGTCATTGCGCCAAAGCTCTCGCCCAATACACACGCGCTGTCCCAATTTAGCGCATCGAGTAAAGCCAATGCATCCTGTGCATAGTCTTTCATTGTCCAGTCACCGTCAGGTGCATCGGTTGCACCTAATCCACGCGGGTCGGCAGCGGCGACGGTGAAGTGTTGTGGAAGCTGGCTGTCGAAAACGAGAGCCTTGAGCGACAGATCGAAGTTTGATCCACCCAAAAACAGCAGTGGTGGACCAGACCCTCCGACGCGCACGTTAACGTGCAGTGTCGCAGTTTTTATGCGGTAGGGCGGGCTCACAGAAAGTGCTTTCGCGACATCAATGGCTTTCACGCTGAGCACTCCTGCGTTGGCGAACTGCGCGAATGGCTGGTAACAACAACATAGCAAGTGCCGCGATAACCAGTGTTGAGGCAATGGGGTGACCGATAAAAAAGGCGGTAAAACTTCCGTCGGTGATAATAAGGCCCTGACGCAAACTGATTTCGAGTGTAGGTCCGAGTACCATACCGATAACCAGAGGTGCCATCGGATACCCTTGTCTGCGCAGTATAAAACCGATAATGCCAGCCAACGCCATCACCAACAAATCAAACGGGTTACCGCGCACAAAAAACACACCGACTGTACAGAGCAGGCAAATCATTACCAGCATATACGCCTCTTTGATGCGTAAAATGGGTGCTGCCATGCGCGAGACCAGCATACCCAGTGGCAACAGCATGATGTTGATGACAAAGAAACCCGAAAAGATGGCAGCCATCAAAACCGGGTTTTCAGTCATCAGGCGAACACCGGGAGTGACACCATGCAGTGTTAGTGTTGCCAGCATGACCGCCGTGATCGCGTCACCCGGAATTCCAAGCGCCATCGTTGGCACCAACGCACCACCCGTGACTGCGTTGTTGGCAGATTCGGATGCAATTAAACCATCGGGTTCACCTTTACCGAAATTGTCGCGATTCGGGGATGATCGACGCGCCTCGGCATACGAGATAAAAGCGGCTGTGGCCGCACCAGTGCCGGGTAATACACCAATACCGTTTCCGATGGCGACCGATTTGATCAGGCCTTTGATACGCCCTTTCCATTCATGCAGTTTGGGCAACACAATGCCGTTAAACGCGACTAACGAATGCGATTGATCCCGCACTGCCGCAGCGCGAGTCAACACTTCAGACAGGGCGAACACGCCAATAACAACGGCCAGCAGATTAAACCCGGCAATCAGCTGGAACTGACCGAACGTAAAGCGTGCTTCACCGGTGATCGGGTCGCCCCCTACGGTCGACAGAAAAATACCCAGGCAACCGGCCATCAACCCTTTTACAAGTGTGCCTTCAGAGACCGAGACAATACAGGTGAGACCCAATAAAATCAGCGCGAAGGTTTCGATCGGGCCAAAGTTGAGGGCCAGTGCGGCGAGTTGCGGCGCTGCGAAAATCAGTACGACCGCTGACGTTAAGCCACCCGTCACCGACGCTATTGTTGACCACCCTAATGCCTTGCCGGCATCACCGCGCTGTGCCATCGGAAAACCATCGAGGCAGGTTGCCGCTGATTGCGGTGTGCCCGGTGTGTTAATCAGGATGGCCGAAATAGACCCACCGTAAACAGAACCGGCATAGATCGCGAGTAACAATAAAATGGCGGGCGCTTGGGGCATGGTTAGCGTAAACGGTAAAATCATCGCGACCGCGACGGTCGAGCCAATACCGGGTAATGCGCCCAAAATAATGCCTAACATGGTGCCAAGCGTCAGAACCAACAGACCCTCAAGTGTCAGGATCAGGTTCATGGCTTCGGGGAGTGCCTGAATCATAACGTATTACCTACAACCACCAGACAAAGGGTGACGTTGGCAGCGGCATTTTTAAGGTGTGATTAAATAAAATCACGAGGCCACCTGCGACAAGAAACGGAATACCCACTATTTGTAATGGGTTGCGTAATCCAAGCGTGAGCAAGATAAAGCTGCCGACCAAAAGCGAGCTCAGAAAATACCCTAATGGCATGATGATCAAGACATACACAATCAGGTAACCACTGATTAATACGACCGGCATCAGTTCAATGGGTTTATTGTTGGTTTGTGTTGTAAAGTCGATAACTGTATTCAACACAGCCAGAAGCAGCAGTATGGTGAGAATAATGCGGGGGAAAAACATTGGACTGAACGCGCCACCAAGATCGGCGAACTGTAAGCCAAAGGTTGATACAACCAATCCGGCAGTCAGCACCAAAAAGATAACTGACAGAACCCGTTGCTCGGAAATAAATCTGCTCATTGGTGCTGACCGATTAAAATGTAAAGAGTTAACGGTGCATCAAAAGTGCTGGAGTGAGTCAGATGGTGCACATCACTCCGGCCTATTCATCAGCACAGTTCATCGTGCTTTTTTAGACCCTGCTCACACCATGCTTTTCAGGATCATTAACGATAATCAGTTTGCAGGCACTGGACAGTAACCAGCACCTGCAAAGGTCTATCGGTTAGAGACCGGCGGCGTCTATCAATGCTGCATTAGACTCGTACTGCGCCCGAAAGAATGCGTCAAAGTCTGCAGCGTTACGGTAGTTCAGGACGGTGCTGGTTTGTGCTGCGAAATCCTGGAAGCCGTCTGAATTCATGGCTGTCTCACAGGCGGTGGTTAGCGTTTGTGTGATGTCTGCATCGACACCGGCCGGTGCAAACAAACCGCCCCACAGGTACAGCTCATTCAGTGGTGCTGCAATACCCGCTTCGGCAGCAGTGGGAACATCGGGGAAACTTGCCAGCCGCTCACTGTTAAATACCATCAATGGACGAAAGTCGCCCCGGGTCATCAGCAGTTCAGTGTCGCCAAAGAATTGAATGGTGCCGGCAGCCATTGCCTGTAACGCCGGACCTGAACCCTGAAACGGCAGGTGCTTCATGTCGTCGATAATACCCAGTCCGGAGAATGCAGCGACGGTGGTGAGGTGCGTGATAGCACCAGGCCCTGATGAGCCGTAGATATACTTGCCAGGCTCGGCTTTCACTGCAGCAACGACGTCTTCAATGGTTTGGAACGGGCTGCTGGCATTGGTAAACAGTACGGTGGGAGAGGCTGCGACCGAACAAATGGGTGTCCAGCTGTCAACGTCGTAGGGCACATCTTTGATTTGTGGCTGGATGGTCGAGACTGTGACTGACCAGTAGCCCATCTGATAACCGTCTGGCTTCTGACCGGCCAGCGCACCAGCGCCAACGGTGCCGGACCCACCGGCCATGTTTGACACGTAGGCATCGCCACCGAGTGCTTCGGCAAAATGGGGAGCGAACGCCCGAAGCAGTAAATCGGTGCCACCGCCTGCGTTAAAGGGTGCAACAAGGTTAATGGGCCGCTCGGGATAATCGGCCGAGGCCGCTCCGGAGATCAGGATTAGAGCTGCGGCGGTTGTTTTCAGTAGATGTTTCATGCAAGGCCTCCAAATAGGGCAGTCGTGGTTTGTTGTGACGCTTTGTTCTAATTGGTAACGTTGTCAATTATAATGACAACGTTGTCATTTGCAATGGTAACGTTGCCAATTGTAATGCTACGTTGTTATTCGCCCGATTTTAAGCCATGCTCGTGGCTGTTATAGAAGGGATGAGGATGGACGAACCAAGCCGTAAACCAACTCTGAAGGACGTCGCGGCCCTCAGCGGGGTCAGTGTGATCTCTGCATCGAGGGTCATGCGTGATGCGCCCAATATTTCGCCTGAACTGCGCCAAAAAGTGGAGAGTGCGGCGCGGGAGATCGGGTATCAGCGCAATCGCATTGCCCGATCGCTGCGAGGCCAGGCCACCGACCTGGTCGCTGTTGTGGTGCCGTCTATGAGTAACAACGTCTTTCCCAATATTGTCGACGGTATCGGCGATGCGCTCAGCGATACCTCGCTCAGGCTGGTGTTGGGCATGACCAAATACGTCGACAGAAGTGAAGAGGCCATTTTGCGCGATATGCTGACGTGGAATCCTGCCAGCGTGATACTCAGCGGTCTCGAACACTCCGACGCCACAAAAGAGATGCTGTCTGATTTTTCGGGGCCGATTGTTGAGGTTATGGATGTTGACGGTGACGTCATTGATTATGCAGTGGGGGTGTCCATGGATGAGGCAGGCTGTCTGATTGCAAGGCACCTTGCAGATCGGGGTTATCAGCGTATCGCCTATGTGGGTGCATGGGGTGAGCGACCCAAACGTTCCCTGAAACGTCGGTTGGCGTTTGAATCCGAGCTCAAAAACCTCGGGGTTCCGCTGGTTGGCTCTTTTATTTTGGACGAAGCTTCGTCGTTCAACGGAGGCGCTATCGGTACAAAATCGTTACTGGCTCAGCACCCGGATATTGATGCCATTTTTTTTGCTAACGACGACTTGGCCCTCGGCGCACTGTTTTATTGTCAGTCTCAGGGCATTGCAGTGCCGGGTGACATCGCGCTGGCAGGCTACAACGGACTGGAGATGTGTCAGTCCATCACGCCTCGGCTCACCACCATTGTGACGCCGCGTTACGAAATGGGGCGGGTGGCAGGCGAGCTGGTTAAACAGCAAATCCGTGGCGAGCCACCTGTACAGGATAGGGTGATTCGTATGGAACTGGAGCTTGTCGAGGGCGAGACCACTTGAACTTAGGTGGCAGTGACGACGCCGAGTGTCAGCCTCACCGAGAGCTGGCACAGAAGGACAAAGCGATCTGGCCGTTAGATACGCTCGGCAGATACTGGCTGACAAATACTGGCCGTTATTCGGGTTGTAGTGGCGCAATTTTACCGATACTGAACCGCCAGGCAGTAAGTAGGCAGACGGTTCCAGTTTAAGTTCTGACCCAGTGTAAGTGACCAGTTAAGCGACCAGTTAAACCAGCTGGTTAAGCGACCAGTTAAACCAGCCGGTTAAGCGACCCAACTAAGCGACTTCGCGACCCAGAGCTGCTTCATAAAGCTCGAACCAGCTTTGTCGATCAAGGTTGATCTTCAATGCATCACTAATGGTGTTAATGCGTGACAGCGTATTGGTGCCGAGAATTGGCAGAATGGTGGCCGGGTGATGTAACAAAAACGCCACCAACACTGCTGCCCGGTCGGTTCCGCTCTCGCTGGCAATGTGGTCCAGTCGTTCTGTCAGCACACCGGACGCTGATATTAAATCACCACCGCCGAGTGGTGACCATGCCATCACGGCATGATTGTGTTGCTGATGAAACGCAAGATCACCATTGGTAAAAGGATCAATCGCGCCAAGCGACAATTCTATTTGATTGGTCACCAATGGTGACTGCATTGCAGATTGCAGCAGGCTCCAGTCCCACGGCCGAAAATTAGAAACACCAACACTGCGAACCTTGCCTGATGCGACCAACGCGTCGAGTGTTGCACCGGTCTCATGATGATCCATAAGGGGGTCGGGGCGATGGAGCAACAGAAGGTCAATGTGTTCTATGTGCATATCGCTCAGCGATGCATTGACCGATGCTTCAATATGCGCTTTGGACGTATCGTAGTGTTTGACACGACAGCCACTGTGTCGTCCGGCCGGCGCCACGATATCGCATTTGGTCACAATCTCCATTTGGTTACGCAGTGACGGGTCTTGTTTCAGTGCAACGCCCAGAATAGCTTCGGCGGTATAACCCCCATAAATATCAGCCTGATCAAAGGTGGTGATACCCTGATCAAGGCAAGCCTGAATCTTGGCTTTCACATGGGCCGGTGAGGTATCGTCGTCATCGCCGAGTCGCCACATGCCGTAAACAAGTTGGCTAAACGATAGCTCGGGGGTGATGGTTATTCTTTTCATTAACGTCGTTCGCCTGTCGCTAAAGGGGTAGCCGGTGCAGTTGCTGGCACGCGACCGTACACATGGGGCAAGGATACATTGTTGAGGTTCGGCAGTACTTTTGAACCGAAGTGCTCGGCTTCTTCAACATGAGGATAACCTGAAAAGATAAACGAACGGATACCCATTTTTTGATATTCGTGCAAGCGTTCGGTGACCTGTTCGGTGGATCCTACGAGTGCAGCACCACAACCCGAGCGTGCGCGGCCAACGCCGGTCCACAGTAACGGCTCTACAAATCCGTCATCTGCTGCCAGTTCGCGGTTTTTGGCCTGATGACTGACACCCAACGAACCCGAGTCAAGCGCTCTTTCACGAATCGCCTTGCCTTGTTCGTCATCGAGCTTTGACACTATATAGTCGGCATACTCTCGCGCCTCGGCTTCGGTGTCGCGTACGATCATGTGCACCCGTAAGCCATAATCGAGTGTGCGGTTATAACGCTCGGCGACGTCATTGACCGCTTTCATGCGAGACGCAAGTTCATCCATTTTTTCAGGCCACATCAGGTACACATCACAGTGTTGCCCACATAGCTCCAGCGCGGCGGGCGAGTAACCGCCAAAATACAACAGCGGACCACCGGTTTGATAAGGTCTGACCGGGTCCGTGGTCAGGTCACTGAATTGATATACCTCACCCTGATAATTGATTTCATCTTGCGTCCATGCCTGTTTCAGAATTTCAACGACTTCGCGGGATCGCTGATAGCGGTAGTTGCTGTCAGCTTTCTCACCCGGAAAATCAGACGAGATAATATTGACTGTCAACCGGCCTTCGAGCATGTGATCGAGTGTGGCGAGCGTCCGTGCGAGCATAATAGGTTGCATCTCACCGCAGCGAACCGCAGCCAGCAGGTTGATGTTGCTGGTAATCGGGGCGCAACCGGCGACAAAGCTCAGTGTGTCTTGGCCAACCTGATACGAAGATGGGCAGAGGATGTTCTGAAACCCCTGTTGCTCGGCAACTTTGACGATAGTGGAGCAATGATCCCACGACGATCTGAGTGAGCCGTCTGGCACTCCCAAAAACTGATAATCATCAGAGCACAACGCGGAGAACCACGAGACTTCAGCGCCGTCCAGCGCTTCGGAGGTTATTGGCACAACAGACATATCCAATCTCTGGTAGCTGAGAATGCGGCACTCTACCACTGCAAACCCTAGTAAATCAATAATGAATCAATTTTTTGTGATGACTCTGGAGTCTGCTGCCGGGCTTCTTGCGGGTATGGGTCTCTGAGTCTGTGGGTTTATTGGTCTCTGAGTATATTGGTCTGTGAATAAATTGGTCTCAGAATAAATTGACCTCTGAATAAATTGATCTCTGGGTCTCCCGCTCTCTCCAGTCTGCGAGATTCAGTGACAAATCGATTGCGTTTGTGCCCGTCTACAAAGAATGACCCGGCAAGGTGGTCGAACGTCGCGTTATTGCAGCCTCTTTGTCTGACTGTCTTGCCTTGATTTATTGTTCTTGCGTTTTTGTTCCGGGCAGTCAATGTGGTGTTATGTTGCTGACAACACGGTTTGCTTGTTGCACAACGGACGCGGTACTTATCGGTAACTGTGTGTGTCGTTCGTGGAGTTGCTGGTTGCGCAAAGCACCCAGTCAATCTGTTAGTCACAGACCGACGCGCCATAGAGTTCAAGAGTTTTGTCGCTTGGGACATGGACGCTAAGTGATCACTGATACCACCGGAAGAAGCGTCGTTAGCTGGTGGCATGTCGGAAGACCGATCAGCCATAAAATGAAAGCCTGATAATGTAGATTGTGCTGCCTGCTCTGGTCTTTCCTCTTTGGTTATTCCACTTTGGTTATCGCTTCATTGCAGGCTCTAGTGATTCAGGTTAGCATCGATAGAAGCAGTCCGGCCGGTCAGAATCCGTCGCAACACCCAATTCATTTCAACACCCAATTCGTACTAATATTATGCTAAAAAATGACCAGCTAGGGCAGTGGGATCAAGACCACTTCTTTCATCCCTCCACACACCTTGCGCAATTTGCCCGGGGCGAACTACCCAATCGGATCGTGACGAGTGCCGAAGGCGTTTATATTACCGACCGTGATGATAATCGGCTATTGGACGCGTTCGCCGGTCTTTACTGCGTTAATGTAGGTTATGGCAGACGGGAAATCAGCGACGCCATCGCAAGCCAGGCCCAAGAGCTCAGTTATTACCATGCCTATGTAGGTCATGGTACCGAGGCATCCATCACATTGGCGAGAATGATTATGGAGCGCGCGCCCAGTCACATGAGTCGTGTGTATTTTGGTTTGGGTGGCTCAGACGCGAATGAGACCAACATTAAGCTTGTCTGGTATTACAACAATGTGCTCGGTCGGCCGAAAAAGAAAAAAATTATTTCGCGTTGGCGCGGCTATCATGGCTCGGGGCTCATGTCAGGTTCATTGACGGGGCTTGAGCTTTTCCATAAAAAATTTGATCTGCCTTTAAGCCATGTATTGCACACCGATGCGCCCTATTATTATCGGCGTGACGATGAGTCGCTGACTGAACTGCAGTTTTCGCAGCGGTGCGCTGATCGGCTTGACGCGATGATTCAGGCAGAAGGTGCGGACACCATTGCAGCGTTTATTGCAGAACCGGTTCTGGGCACTGGAGGGTTGGTGCCACCACCTGAGGGTTATTGGGATGCAATACAGCCGGTATTGGACAAGCACGATATTCTGCTGATCGCCGATGAAGTGGTGACAGGCTTTGGTCGTCTTGGGACCATGTTTGGCTCAGAACACTATGGCCTTAAACCCGATCTTATAACCATTGCCAAAGGACTCACTTCCGCGTACGCGCCCTTGTCTGGCTCTATCGTCAGTAAAAAAATGTGGGCGGTGTTGGAGCAGGGTACCGATGAGTTTGGACCGATTGGACATGGCTGGACGTACTCGGCTCACCCTATTTGTGCCGCAGCCGGTGTCGCGAATCTACAATTAATTGATCAACTCGATCTTGTTAATGCAGCAAGTACTCACGGCAGTTACCTGAATCAAAGCATGCGTGCAGCACTCGCAGATCACCCGAATGTGGGTGATGTCCGTGGTGAGGGAATGTTGTGTGCCGTAGAGTTGGTCGCAGACAAATCTGACAGACAATGGTTTGACCCCGCGCAGAAAACAGGGCCTGCGGTTGCTGCGGCAATGCTCAAGCGCGGAGTCATAGCGCGCGCGATGCCACAAGGTGACATCGTGGGTTTTTCACCGCCTTTTTGTATCAGCAAACAAGAAATAGACCGTGTGGTTGAGGTGACTCGCGACGCCATAGAGGAGGTGCTGCCACGGCTGTAATGGCGTTTTTTTGTCGTTAACCAAACCGCGAATTTTCTGTGGTATGGTGGTCTTAGGGCGAGGTTTTGACGACTAACACTTTGGAGGTAAGGTATGAGCATGAAACCAGATCCAACGTTCCACGCTACCGCGCAGCTTGCCATGCAAGCGCCAGCTGAAAACTACGGTTTTACTGTCATGTTAAGTCCGGATGGCTCACAGTCCGATGGCATCGCAGTCGTTGATCTGAACGAAAAATCAGCCACCTACGGCCAGATTGTGCACCAGGTTATTGTCCCCAGTAAGGGAGATGAGTTTCACCATTTTGGTTGGAACGCCTGTTCTGCATCGCTGTCGCCACTCAGTGGTCACGCGTTTCTTGAGCGTCGTTACCTTATTGTGCCAGGCATACGCTCGTCCCGCATCTATGTCATAGACGTTAAAGACCCGCTGAAAGCGAAAATCCATAAGACCATCGAGCCAGAAGAAATTTTCAGTAAAACAGGCTATTCAAGGCCGCACACTATTCACTGTGGTCCCGAGGGTATCTATGTGTCCACGCTCGGTGGCGGCGGTGAAGATGGCACCGACGGCCCTCCCGGTATTTTCATTATGGACTGCGAGACCTTTGAGATTATCGGTCAGTATGAATTGGACCGGGGGCCGCAAGACAAGCACTATGATTTTTGGTGGAATTTACCGCAAGACTATATGGTCAGTTCTGAGTGGGGTTTGCCACCGCAGTTTGAAAACGGGGTGGTTGCCGAAGACCTGCTCAGCAACAAATACGGTCACTCCATCCATTTCTGGGATCTTCGCAAACGAAAGAACATACAAACCATCGACTTTGGCGAAAACTACCAAATGGCGCTTGAGATTCGCCCGGCACACGACCCGAAAAAATCGTATGGCTTCTGTGGTGTCGTGGTCGACACCACGAATTTGCAGGGCGCTATTTTTACCTGGTGGCGCGACGATGATGGCAAGTGGCAAGCCAAAAAGACAATCACCATTGATCCGCATCCGGCCGACCCTGATGACTTGCCCGAACTACTCAAAGGGTTCTCGGCCGTTCCACCGTTAGTGACAGACATTGACCTGAGTCTCGATGACCGGTTTTTGTATGTTGCCTGTTGGGGGATTGGCGAAATGCATCAGTACGATGTTACTGACCCCATGAATCCGGTGTTGGTGGGTAAGGTAGAAGTTGGCGGTATTGTCAAAGACACCAAACACCCGAACGGGAAAGACTTCGCCTATGGGCCTCAAATGGTTGAGATCAGCCGAGACGGGTCCCGAGTCTATTGGACCAACTCGCTCTACTCCACGTGGGACGATCAGTTTTATCCCGATGATGAGGGTGGTCAGATGGTCATGGCACGGGTGGGTAAAGAGGGCGGCTTGGAGCTCGACAAAGATTTCTATATCGATTTTCCGAAGGGTTATCGCAGTCACCAAATCAGACTTGAGGGCGGCGACTGTTCGACTGACAGTTTCTGTTACCCCAACGTCTAGAACCCCGGTGTGTAGACGCCCCGTGTATAGACGCCCAGCAGAGTAGCCTTGCTGTCGTATGGATCCGACGACGGTAACGGCGCTTTGGTGGGCGGTCATTATCTCCGGGTTGTACCACGGTATTAATCCGGGGATGGGGTGGCCGCTGGCCGTCTCGGCTGCGTTGATGGATGGCAGGCGACGCAGTTTGCTACAAGCTTTGGCGCTGCTCGCACTGGGCCACCTGGCCGCAATGATGGCCATCTTGTTGCCATTCTCTCTGATGGCAACGCTGGTTACCTATGAGTCAGAGTTGCGTATCGGTGCGGGCGTTCTGGTAATTCTCATGGGTATTTACCTGCTCATCAATCGCAGACACCCCAAATTTTTGGCCCGTGTTCATCCGGCACGGTTGGCACTGTGGTCGTTTCTGGCGGCGTTTGCGCATGGTGCTGGTTTGATGTTGGTGCCAATCTATTTGGGCTTATGTAGCGTTGGCAGTCTCGACAGCGGTCATCTCGCGGCACAAAAACTCATGGGCGGTACCGTCTCAACAGCCGTAATAGTGGCGCTGGTGCATACGTTGGCAATGACCGTGATTGGCGGCATCATAGCCGCCGTTATCTATTTTTGGTTAGGTTTGAAATTCCTGTCGGCCACGTGGTTCAACCTGGATATCGTTTGGGCGCTGAGTTTGATTTTGGTGGGTGCTTTTGGCATTTACAGCGTGACCGCGCACTGAGTTGGCTGATGCTTGTCCGCACCAGTGTTGAATGTATGGCCGCGCTGATGGTCCGGTTTATATACTGGCAACTGACGAAGGTAGCCCGCTCTGCACAGATTGTGTGGCGGCCTCGGCCAAGATCAGTGCATTAACACCGTCGTTCAGGTTAACCGGTGCATCGGTACCGTTAGAGACAGACGTTACAAATGCAGTCCACTCGGCATGATAGGCGGGCATGTACCTTTCCAAAAA
>CALDUO010000180.1 GCA_937923745.1 uncultured Granulosicoccaceae bacterium | reverse complement strand
AGGCGCGTGGTGACCCAGATCAACGAGGCAACTGGCTTTGGGGCCGAGCTCATTGGCGATCAGGTAGTTGGTGCCCCAGTCCTGCACAATGGTGGAATAAAACGCAGGCTCATACATTTTGTGTTCGGTAAAGAGCCGCCAGTGATCGGGCAGTGCGGCATACACCTGTTGCATTGCTTCCAGATAACGGTCGAACTGTTTTCCCATGTGGGCCTGGCCCGGGAAGTTAGAGCCGTCTCCAATCCATACCGTGAGCGCATCAGAGCCGAGCGTCTCGCCAATCTCAATACAACGAATATTATGCTGTATGGCCTGTGCACGCGTAGCGGCATCGGTATGCGACAACGAGCCGAACTTATACGAGTGTTGCTGGTCGGTCTGATCCTGAAAAGTATTGGAATTCATGGCGTCAAACGTCAACCCAAGGCCAGTAGCTTGCTCGCGCAAGGCGGTTGGGTCTTCATCGTCCCACGGAATATGTAGTGATACCGTGGGTGTTGCTTGTGTTAACTGATGAATCACACCGCAGTCATCCAGCTTGTCGAATACATGTCGGGGTTCACCAGGCCCCGGGAACCTCGCGAATCGTGTACCGCCGGTACCGACGCCCCACGAAGGTATCGCCACACCAAATGACGACGCTTTCGCAGTAATCGCGTCAATATCGATGTGACGGCGTTGCAGCTGGTTTGCCAGTGCATCGTAGTCGGCATCAAGGTCAGTCTGGTGTGCCTTGTTGGTGTCGTTGATGAGGTCGGCGCTGATTCGCGTGGCCATGGTATGTGCTCCTATCGCGTAAATGCCTGCACGTTGCCGGCATCGACGTTGATGATGTTACCGGTTGATTTTGCCGACGCATCACTGACCAGAAAATAGGTAGCCTCGGCAATATCTTCTGGCAACACATCGCGCTTCAGTAATGAACGTTCGCGATAATGTGCCTGCAGATCTTCGGTTTCCTTGCCGTAGGCATCAGCGCGTTGTTGTAACCATTCGCCCGACCAGATTTTAGAACCCTGTAATACAGCGTCGGGGTTAACGACATTGACGCGAATGCCTTCGCTGGCACCTTCGAGTGCGAGGCAGCGCGCCAAGTGCACTTCGGCAGCTTTAGCTGTGCAATAAGCTGACGCACCCGGGGAGGCCGCCAGTGCGTTCTTGGACGCGATAAATACAACCGTACCACCGAGTGCCTGACGATGCAGTACACGAAAGCCTTCACGCGAGACAAGGAAGTAGCCGGTAGACAGGATATCCATGTTCTTGTTCCACAGTGCCAGCGAGGTGTTAACAACAGCAGCTGACGACGCAATACCGGCATTGGAAATAATGATATCGACACCGCCAAACTCTCTGGCGGCAGCGTTAAAGGCGTCGGTCACCTGCTGTTCGTCGGTGACGTCCATAATGACTTGTCGCACGACATCTGCGCCATGTTGACTCACGAGTTGTTCATGGGTGTTGGACAATAACGATGCGTCGATATCGGCAAGCACAACGCACGCGCCCTCTTCGAGCAAACGATTGGCGGTGGCTGAGCCGATACCGCCAGCACCGCCTGTGACCAGTGCGATGCGGCCCGCAAGACTTTTGGGCTTTGGCATACGTTGCAGTTTGGCTTCTTCGAGTAACCAGTATTCGATATCGAACGCTTCCTGTTCTGGCAGGCCGCAATAGGTTGAGACTGCTGAGGAGTCACGCATGACATTAATAGCGTTGGTATAGAACTCTGCGCTGATGCGAGCGGTTGCCTTGTCTTTGGCGAACGTGATCATACCGACGCCTGGTACCAGGTACACCACCGGGTTAGGGTCGCGCATGGGTGGGCTGTTATCGTGTTTGCAGCGCGCGTAATAGCCTGCGTAATCCTGTCGATAACGTTCCAGCGCTTCCGGTAACGATGCCAGCGTGTTGGTAATGGCCGGTGGTGTGGTGTTTTCGGCACCATCGGCATCATCGGTGGTGTCTGTTTGGCCGGGGGCCGGAGTTGCCATGTCCTGACCATTAAAGTCAACAATCAGCGGTCTGATTTTGGTGCGTAAGAAGTGATCGGGGCAACTGGTGCCAAGTGCGGCAAGCGCTGGCATATTGCGGCTGCAGACATAATCAAGCACGGCGGGGCTGTCGTCGAAGTGCCCGACCTTGTATTGTTCTTGGCTGATTAACCCACGAATCTCTGGCATCAGCTGCTCTGCGACCTGACGTCGTTGATCTGCGGGTAGTGCCGGTGTGACTTCGCCACCGAATACCGGTACACCTTGCGTGTTTTTCTCAAGCCAGGTGATGGCCTGGTTGATGATCTCTAAAGTGACTGCATAACAGGACTCTGCCGTGTCCGCCCATGTGAACAGACCATGGCTGCCGAGTATGACGCCACGGGCGTCGGGGTTTTTAGCGCAAAAATCTGACAGCCAAAGACCAAGCTCGTAGCCGGGGCGTTTCCACGGGAGCCAGCCAATATCGTCGCCAAAGATGGTTTGGGTGAGTGCTTGACTGTCTTCTGCAGCTGCAATGGCGATAATGGCATCGGGGTGCATATGATCGACGTGCAGTCGTGGGACATAGGCGTGCAGTGGCGTATCAATTGATGCGGCACGAGGGTTCAGGTTAAACGTGCAGTGCGGTAGGTAGCCCACCATCTCGTCTTCGAACTCAACACCGCGGTACAGTCCCTTGAGTGCATCCAGCTTGTCTTGATACAGTGTTGAGAAGCCGTCGAGCTTCATGGTACCAACGTCTCCGCCGGAGCCTTTCACCCAGAGTACCTGTGTGTTGCCGCCACCGAGCGGATCGGGCATGGTGACTTTGGCTGACGTGTTGCCACCACCGTAGTTGGTGATGCGCTTGTCGCCGCCCAGCAGGTTGGAGCGGTAGAGCAGACGACCCGGCTCATCAAGTGATGCCGCATGGTCTTTGTCCCACAGGTTCTGAAGCAGTCTGCTGCTGTCACTGTTACTCATGTGTACCTTGTCCTTACGGGTTAGG
>CALDUO010000179.1 GCA_937923745.1 uncultured Granulosicoccaceae bacterium | reverse complement strand
TATCAGGGGATCGGTCGCGAATTCGCCAGAGCCACGGTGCACGATGTTGAAGCTGCAGTGTCACAGGCAGTTGCTGCGTTCGATATCTATTCATGCACGTCGATGTCGACACGCAGTTCATTTTTAAACGCTATCGCGTCGGAACTCGAGTTAGCCGCTGAACCGGTGTGCACGCTTTGCTGTGAAGAAACCGGTTTGCCGAGAGACCGAATCGACGGCGAGTTGCAGCGGTCTGTAAATCAGTTACGTTACTTTGCGCGCTATATCGAAAATTCCAGTGGTGACGACGCACGTCACGCCAGAGCGCAGCCAGACCGACTGCCATTGCCACAACCGGACATGCGTCTTTTCTATAGACCTGTCGGGCCGGTTGCTGTGTTTGGGGCGTCGAATTTTCCATTGGCATTTTCCACTGCCGGTGGTGATACCGCAGCGGCGCTCGCCGCCGGTTGTCCGGTAGTTGTAAAAGGTCATCCCTGTCATCCAGGTACGGCGGATCTGGTGGCGCAGTGTGTAGAGAAGGCCGCGCAGTCGTCCAGAGTACCAGCGGGTGTTTTCTCACAGCTGCAAAGCGATACCTTTGAGGTGGGTCAGGCACTGGTGCAACATGCATCTATAAAGGCTGTGGGTTTTACCGGGTCAGCGGGTGGTGGCCGCCATCTGTTTAACCTCTGTGCAGCGCGTCCGGAACCTATCCCATTTTATGGTGAGCTGGGTTCAGTCAACCCGGTGTTTATACTGCGTGGTGCCATGGCAGCAAATGCCAGGCAACTGGCCAGTCAATGGGTAACGTCACTGACTACTGGCGCGGGCCAGCTGTGTACCAATCCAGGTGTTGTCATTGTTGATCAATCAGAGACGGCAGATCGGTTTATTGAAGCAGCCGGAGATCAGATCAGGCATCTGGCACCGCAGGTATTGCTGAGTGACTCGATTGCCGACTCATACCGTCAGGGTCATGATCAGATTTGGAACAGTGCGGCCACAACCACCATTAGTCGGTCGAGCTGTAGCAGAAGAACGGCGACACCGGCACTATTTGCCGCTGATGGCAGTGCCTGGCTGGCAAATCCGTTTCTGGCGGATGAAGTGTTCGGGCCCATTGGAATAGTTGTTAAAGCGGCATCGCACCAGCAGATGGTAGCGATTGCCGAGTCACTGCACGGGCAGCTTACTTGTACCCTTCATATGGATCAGGTGGACAGTGGCATTGCAAAATCATTGTTGCCAATACTGGAAAAAAAAGCGGGCCGAATTATCGTCAACGGTTTTCCCACCGGTGTTGAAGTCTGTGACGCGATGGTGCATGGAGGTCCGTACCCGGCGTCAACAAACTTCGGTGCCACATCGGTTGGCAGTCTTTCTATCTATCGCTTCCTGCGCCCGGTTTGTTATCAGAATGTGCCAGACGATCTGCTAGCAACAGTCCTGTCAGTGCCAGAGTCTATGCGTGTTGATGGGTAGTTGGAGTGTTTCAGATTTATTCGCGGCTTCGCACACCGGTTGGAAACATTGACTGAAAGCCACAACGTTCGTCAGCGTTAATCGCTGCGGTATTACTTTCTCTAGCGGGTATACCTATATGAGTCATAAAGTCATAGACAATCGCTTCGGCGAATTGATTGAAGAGCATTCACCGGTTCGCCAGTTAGGCACAGGATTCGTGTTTACCGAAGGGCCGATTTGGCACCCTTTGGAAAAGCATCTTCTCTTTTCTGATATGCCTGATGATGTGCGTCGCAAGTGGCACAATGGAAACGTCTCGGAGATTGCGCGGCCTTCAAACATGGCCAATGGTATGACCTACGACGCCGACTTGAATCTGTTGGTGTGTGAGCATGCTACCTCGTCTGTGGTTCGATTGTGGCCAGATGGCCGACGCGAAGTGTTGTGTTCGCACTTTGAGGGTCGCGAGTTAAATTCCCCCAATGATCTTGTTGTTGGCAAGGACGGAAGCATTTACTTTACTGACCCGACCTTTGGCCGTATGGATCACTTTGGGGTGAAGCGTCCTTTAATGCAGGGCTTTCAGGGCGTTTATCGATTGGCACCTGATCATCGCCCGGGAGACGAGCCGCAACTCGTTACGGACCGGTATCTGTTTGGCCAGCCTAATGGTTTGTGTTTCAGTCCGTGCGAGCGCTGGATGTGGGTGAACGACACAGAGCAGGCTAATATTCGCATGTTCGATCTCGCCACAGACGGGCAACTGATCAATGGCCGTGTTTTCGCGTCCGGTATTAAAGAGAGCTTGCGCCCGGGCGTGCCAGATGGAATGAAGGCTGATCGCAATGGCAATGTTTATGTGACTGCCCCCGGTGGGGTGTGGGTATACAGCTTTGATGGAATCAAACTCGGGGAGATCGCTATCCCTGAAATGGCGGCAAACCTGCACTGGGGTGGTGATAACTGGGAAACACTTTATGTGTGTGCCTGTACGTCGGTTTATTCGGTGCAGACAAAAGCTCAGGGGCGTATCGAACCATTTATGTTCGCCAGGCCGTCTTCACCGTCTTCATCGGCAGCAGCCAGTCAGGCAGGGGGCAGTTCAGCAGCTGATAGCGCGGCACAGATGAATCTTGTGCCTCAGCGTACTGCTCTGATTTTGCAGGATCTGCAGAATGATGTGATTATCGATGGAGGTGCGTTTGCGGCGTCCGGTTCTCCTCAACACGCCAAAGAGCAGAACGTTGTCGCCAATGCTGCGGCTTTGGCTGCCGCGTGTCGAGCAGCGGGCATAA
>CALDUO010000178.1 GCA_937923745.1 uncultured Granulosicoccaceae bacterium | reverse complement strand
CAATGCGTTTGGCACCAGCGGCGACGGTAGCAACCCGGACAATACCGATATCATCATGACCGATCTTAGAATGGGGATTGAAGCCAGTTACGTGTTTAACTTTAAAGTGGCTGAAACCGTCGACGGCACTATCACACCGATGAAAAGTGAGCTAATCAGGTTCTTTCCGGACACCGACCGTGTACGGGCTGTTTTTCAGCGGATGTTCGACGAGTCGGTTTCTATCGACCCGTAGCCCTGGCCTGCTAACAAGACCCCAGCACGGATGCACACGAGTAAAGCGGACAAATAATGCAGAGCCCGTGGCGTAGACCCATGACCTATACCTCTTGGTCAGACCCTCAGCGCTGGTCCTTGGCGCTGGTCCTTGGCGCTGGTCTTTGGCGCTGGCCCGTAACGCAGACCGTTAGCGTCTCAACCGTTTGCGCAGCTCACTCCAGCGTGACGCCTTGCCGTAACGCCCCTTTTGTCTGTGTCTGAATCGATACAGTCCGGTGATGGCTATGGGCTGTCCCTGAAAACCAATCAGGTTTCTAAACGCCGTATCCTCAAACGTCTTGCGCCAGTGGGTCACCGGGGTTTGATACAAACCCACCGTGCCACAATACCCGCTATGCCTTGCGACATCACCGTGCACGATCTGAAAAGCACCTTTGGCCCGCTTAATGTCATGACGCGAGAACAACTCCGGATCAATGTCCGCCGGAATGTAACCCGGCGCCCCTTTGTGCAGCGATGCATGATCAGCTGGCAACAGCGGCGTAATAAACTCATGGTCCGGGTAGAGCAAACCCGTGTTGACACCGGCAAGGCTGGTAGCCAGGGTATCGAGACACTGCAAATGAAAAATGAGATCGCAGTCGGTAAACCATACCCAATCAGCTTGGGTCGACCGGGCCGCATGATGTCTGCCGATAGCCCGTCTTTGTAATGAGGTTCTGGACAATGGTCGCCATTGCCACGTGACACCTGGCACGGACTTTTGATTCACGTGATTAATTAACGCGACTGTCGCGGCGTCTTCTTCTGCGTAATACAGTGTGTAAATAACCCGCACTTTTTGTGGCGGATAATTTATCAGCGAACTCAGCTGATAAATCAGCAAATGCGAGTATTGCCAACAATGCGCGACAATCTCAAGCGTCACCGTTGGCGGTTTTGGCGCAGGTGTCAGCTGTGATTCGGTCAGAGGCTCTGGCGCAAACCAGCGCACCGGTAACACCGGTCCCACCAATTTACTGTAAAAGAGGTTTTTCACCCATGTGATGACACCCTGCATCCGCCTAGAGCTCCTCAACCTTAAGTTGCCCGCGCTCTATTTGCAGATAGCGTGACAGTGCCTGGCCAGTCGGGCAGGTTTTGAATAACCTGAGTTTCCACAAGTATTGCTCCGGGCACAGTGCAATGGTGTCTTCAATCGCACGGTTAATCATAGCTGCCTGACGGGTGAGTACCCGGCCTGATGTTTTGTGGCCTGATGTTTTGTGGCCTGCAGTTTTGTAGCCACTGGCTTTATGGTCTGAGCTTTGAGGACTCACGTCATTGCGATAGCCGTCGTTGCTGTCCAAGTCTTTGCGGCTCCGGTTTTTGCGATCCAAGTCTTCACGATCTGCATTTTGACAGCCGGGGTCTGCAAAGGCAGGTAGTGCAGGCAACAGGTTTATCTCGATGGTGTTATCACTGGCGTTATAGTAGCTGGCCATCGGCACCACAAGGGCGTCACTGTTGGTGGCAAGACGAGGCAAGACCGTCAACGTTGCTTTTTGATGCGCAAAAAAAGGAGCAAACACAGCGTCTGTTTTGCCAAGGTCCTCATCACCAAAATAACTCAATATCCGCCCACGCTTCAGTGCTTTTACCGCTGGACGCAGTCCGGCTTGCCGGTGAGTCAGTTGCCCGCCAAATCGTGTACGCGCCCGATACACGACAGCATCGAGCACCGGGTTTTTGAACGACTTGTACAGACCTTGCAACGGGTAATCACGAGTCATGCAAATTAAACCGGCATCCAGCGCTACCGTATGGCTGACCAATAAAATAACCGGACGCCCTGTGTCGATGGCTTGGTCAAGATGCTCGCGCCCACGATACCTTGTCATGCGTTTAACAACCTCTTCGCTGCCCCACCAAACACGGGGAGACAGCAGAATGACGCGATAAAAAGCAGCCAGGTATTGGTGATGAAGCGCAGTGCGTTGCACTGACGTTAAGTCCGGGAAGCACGCAGCCAGATTAATACCTATGGCCCTGGCTTGCCTGCTGTTGTGTCGCAGACTCAACCGGGCAACTCCCCGGCAGAGCGCGTTTAGCCACTGGTTCGGAAGAGAACCGATGATTCGAACCAAACCCAACCCGACCCATGTAGGCCACGTGTTTATACCCGTTGGAGGTTGGGTACCCGCAGTTGGGGTCATGAAAAAATGCCGCTGTCTGGAAAACAATCCAATGGTAACAGCTAAGCCAGCGAGGCGCATTCACGCCCTACTCTGCAGTTGTCCAAAAAACTTCGAGACCAAAACCTCGTGACCAACAGCTCGTGCCCAACAGTTCGTGACCAGCAGCTCGTACACGACACGCCGTCGCCAAAAAGGCCTCACTGATCAAAACACTGGTAAGTCGTATACCCACTGACTTAACGTGGCCGGACCTGCCAACGACAGACTTTAACTCAGAATAACTCAACTTGGCAGTGAGCGGTGCAACCGTAATTGCCGCCGAGGTAGCTAAGGTTGGTAAACTTCTGCATCCGGATCAAAGGCCAACCATGCAAACGCAAAGTGTACACCGTGATCCACCTGTTGCAGAACGGCACCGGTAAGCTCTCCGGCTGTTGCCACACCGAATGAGTTCCATGTGCTGCCTGTTTCTTTATCTTGTATCTGTCCCTCTTGCCACTCAAAGGTCAGTGATTGATCACCCACAACGGCGTGAAACGCTGCGGCCGACGGCACCAACCTTGAGCCTGCGATATCGCTTTTATCCAGCGCGGAGTTTGCCCGATCCGACGCAATGACCACAACAGCAGGCTCATCGTCGTTGAGAAGCATAACCGGGTTATCTTCGATAACCGCAAACGGTACCAGCGTAATACCCTCGGCGTGCGGCACGCTGAGTACGCGTTCCATGGGTGGTAGTCGAGTGTCGACCTCACCCCGGTACAAAAAGGGTGAGCTGTCTATGGAGTCGTAACCGGCATACGGGTTGTTACCATAGGGCCGCTGATAGCCGGTATTTTTGGATAATACCTTTAGTGTCGGGAAGGCTTCACGTGCCGAGGCAAACGACACGATTTGCGACGGCAACTGCGTTAACACCGTATCTGTGTACTCGCCAATAATGCCGGTACCGGTAAACTGTTGCCACCAGCTTTCGGTCTGCCGGTCGTACATCACAAGATCACTCATGCGCAGGCGGCCGGTGGTACCGAAGTCGAGCACCTGACCGTCGACCGTGCTGTCGAACACAATAGATGCGTTACACAACGGGCAAAACGTGACTGCGACTGCCCTGTCGCCGACGGTGTC
>CALDUO010000177.1 GCA_937923745.1 uncultured Granulosicoccaceae bacterium | reverse complement strand
AGGGGAAAGTATCAGTTAGCGTCAGTTGTAGACATGTCCTCAACCACAGACAGGAGACGCTCTATCTGCGCTTGTTGTTTTTGCATCATTGTCTGTAACGACTCGATGGTGTCTTCTTGTGCCAGCGTGTAGAGCGTGAGTTCCTCTACTTTCTCAAGCAGCCTGCCACTGAATCCAGCAATGTCGACGCCGTTTTTTTGCATGTCGGACGCAGCCGGGATATTAGGCAAGTGTTTGTGTGTTGTGATGAACGTTTTTAATTCATCGAGTGGGCGCAGCGGGTAGTCGTTTTCAAACACGTAGTCGGCACACGCGCCAGTCTGTTCATTACAGTTGCCTGATACGACCAAGTAGCCCTGTACGGTGATAGTGTCGTTTTTATCCGTACCAAGACCCAACAGTTGGTCTTTCGCATTCGGGTTAATGCGCAGTGGCGTCGTGTCATGAGTGACGTCGGTCAGGGTCAGCTGGCCGTTATCTGACCCGGTGCCAAACGTCCACTGTGTGGGGTTGCCGCCTCCCTGGCTCTCCAGTGACAACGTTGCCTCTCGCGCATTGTTCCGATAGATATGCATTGATGCAGCAGGCGTCGCGGTGCCGACCCCAACGTCATTATTAATGATGGTCACGGCGTCGGCATGCGCGTTGGTTGATAAAGCAAGCAACGACACAGCACCCGCCAATGTACTTTTTAACGTACTCACAATCGCAAGTTTAGTCGCACTACGTGGCGTGCATTGATTTTGGGTATGTTCTGCAGAGCCAAAGATTGTCTGGGTCATCTTGTGAGTCCTCGCGTTTGTCTGTGCACCGTATGGCAGAGGTCGGGCAGTGATGTGGCCCGGCTGTAAAGAGTGTATGGCAATAGATAATGCGTTGCAGGGATCATGGTGCCAGTGCCAAGGGTCGGGTGGTAATACGCATTGTTCGCTAGCTGCGCGCTGATTGCAAGTTGCTGATTATTCAGTCACTGATTTACGAGTCATTGGTTGCAAGCTTGGGGTCGCAAGCTTGGGGTTGCGAGCCCGGAATTGCGAGCCTGGGATATCGAGTCTGGTGTTGCCAGTCTGGGATAGAGAGTCTGGTGTTGCGAGTCTGGAGTTGTAACTCATTGACTGTGAGTCATTGATTGCAAGCAAGGGGTCTTTGGCTACGACGGTCTGCGGTGGCATGTCAGCTCGCGACCCATCAGTTATCCTGTTTTTCATGTGATCGAATTTAGTGTTATGCTCGTGGCACGTCCACAACGGGAAGCTTACGCTTGAATTCTGTACTGGGAATCATCCTGAAACGGCTGGCGCTGGGCCTGCTAACGCTGTTGATTGTTTCCCTCGTCATATTCTGTGCGGTCGAGCTGCTTCCCGGCGATTTTGCAGAAGCCATACTCGGGCAGGGCGCAACACCCGAGGCGGTAGCGGCCATACGCGAACAGTTAGGGCTCGACAAACCGCTTGTTTACCGTTATCTGTCTTGGCTCGGCAGCGCTGCTACCGGCGATTTCGGTATCAGCTTCGCGCAGCTTAATTTTCTGGAATTTGGCGGGCAGGGTGCAGGTAACGTAATTACCGTAGCCGATCAAATTCGCCCCCGGTTTTTTAATACCCTCTTTCTTGCGGCAGTGGCTGCAGCCATTGCGGTTCCGCTGTCACTGGCCATCGGTATTCTCGCGGCACTGTTTCGAAACTCTATTTTTGACCGGGTCGCAAACGTTGCGACACTGACGTCTATCTCCAGTCCCGAGTTTTTTGTGGCGTACATTCTTATTTTGTTTCTGGCAGTGCTCAACCCCATCTTGCCATCCTTATCCAACATATACGCTGATATGACGTTTATTCAGCGACTCACATCCACGCTGTTACCTGCGTTGGTGCTGACGTTGGTTGTAACGGCCCACATGATGCGCATGACACGTGCTGCCATTATTAACTTGCTGGCGTCACCCTACATTGAAATGGCGAGACTCAAGGGCCTGTCGCAAACTCGGGTCATCGTGGTGCACGCACTGCCCAATGCGTTGGCTCCCATCATCAACGTTATTGCGCTTAACCTTGCGTACCTGGTCACTGGCGTGGTGGTCGTTGAGGTTGTGTTCGTGTATCCGGGCGTTGGTCAACTCTTTGTCGACAGCGTCAAAATACGCGATATTCCTCTGGTGCAAGCTTGCTGTCTGATTTTCGCAGCGGCCTACATCCTCCTGAATCTATTGGCTGACGTTATGTCGATATTGTCCAACCCCAGACTAAGGCATCCCAAATGATAAGCCGTCACACCGGGGGAGCACACCTGTGAAGGGTTATCTGATTTTCGCACTGTTTTTGGCCGCGGCTGCCTCGACTATCGTATTTTTTGGGGGCGTCGACGCGCTTAAAACCACATGGAGTTATCTGTATTGGCTCCTGATCATTGTGGCAGTCGCTGCAGCTGCCTCTTGGGTGTTTCGCGAACTGTTACGCCGACTGATGCCGGAAGTCATTGCCAAACCGATGCGGCAGGCACCGCTCACCGCTGCGTTTGGCATCATGATTATCCTTGCCTATATCATCATATCTGTCGGCGCACCGCTCATTGCACCCTATGGCGAGGCGGAAATTTTTACCCGCATCAACGTACTGCCTGGTGGCGATCCCGAGCTTGGCGGTGATCCGGCTCACCTTCTGGGTACTGATCAAATTGGACGCGATATATTGTCACGTCTTATTTATGGCGCAAGAAACACGGTAGGCATCGCTTTTCTGACAACCGTGCTGTCATTTTTAATCGGTGTGACCTTTGGTTTTTTAGCGGCAACATTAGGTGGCTGGATCGATCAGTCACTGTCTCGTGGTGTTGATGTGTTAATGGCCATTCCGCAGCTAATATTTGCGTTACTGCTCATGACGATAGCGTCGGAGTGGGCCTATAGATCCGGTATATCGCTGACCTGGTTTATGATCCTGATCATTGCAGTTCTCGACTCCACCCGTGTGTTCCGTTTGGCGCGTGCAGTCGGGCTGAATATCGTTGTGATGGATTACATAGAGGCTGCGAAGGTACGCGGAGAAACGCTGTCGCATCTTATCTTCAAAGAAATATTGCCCAACGCCTATTCACCCCTGCTGGCTGAGTTTGGTTTGCGCTTTTGTTTTGTGTTTCTCACCATTGCATCGCTGAGCTTTTTGGGTGTGGGTATTCAGCCACCACTGGCCGACTGGGGCACGATGGTGCGTGATCTGTCGCAGTTCATCAACTTTGCAGCGTACGATCCATTAACTGCGTCATTGCCCTTGATGGCCGCTGGTGCCATTGCATTACTGACCGTTGCTGTTAATTTTGTGGTCGACTGGATGTTGCATAACTCGTCAGGACTAAAAGAATGAGCAATAGCCTCGTTAAGGTACGTAACCTTCACATCGAGGGGCGTGCTGATGAAACCTGGTTGCCCATCGTTAACGGCGTTGACCTTGATCTTGAGCGAGGCAAAGTGCTTGGCCTGATTGGGGAGAGTGGTGCGGGCAAGTCAACGATCGGTCTTGCAGCCATGGGCTTCACACGAGATGGCTGCAGAATATCCGGGGGCACAGTCGAGTTTGATGGCATCGACCTGACCAAAGCCTCAACAGCGGTCAAGCGCAGCCTGTTAGGAAAACGTATCGCGTATGTCGCACAGTCTGCGGCAGCGTCGTTTAACCCTGCCCACAAACTCATGGATCAACACACCGAGGCACCGGTTTATCATGGTGTCAGTTCACGCAAAGACAGCGAAGCTGACGGCATTGAGTTATATCGTAAGCTCAGACTTCCTAACCCCGAACAAATCGGTTTTCGTTATCCGCATCAGGTCAGTGGCGGACAACTGCAGCGTGCCATGACTGCCATGGCTATGTCGTGTCGTCCCGATCTTATTATTTTTGATGAGCCAACTACGGCACTGGATGTCACCACGCAAATTGAAGTGTTGGCATCCATTCGCGATATCGTCGAACAATTCGGCACCGCTGCCATTTACATCACACACGATCTGGCTGTAGTTGCGCAAATGGCAGATGACATCAAAGTACTGCTCAAGGGCGATGAGGTCGAGCAAGCTGACACCCGCACGATGTTGAGTAATCCGCAACAGGAATACACCAAATCATTGTGGGCGGTGCGCAGTTTTCAGCGTCCGCAAAAACCAACAGCCCCCACATCCGAAACTCCGCTGGTCACGGTGAGAGATGTAACCGCAGCTTATGGCAACGATCTGGTGCCCGTCCTGTTCGGTGTTGATTTTAATATTCATAAAGGTCGCACTGTCGCGGTGGTCGGCGAATCGGGATCAGGCAAATCAACCGTGGCGCGATGTATCACCGGACTGTTACCGCCCAAAAAAGGCGCTATCGAATTTAACGGCGTCGCGTTACCGGCCAGTTATAAAAAAAGGAGCAAGAACCAACTGCGTCAGGTGCAAATGATTTATCAAATGGCCGACACAGCACTCAACCCCCGTGTGCGCATCAAAGACATCATTGGCCGGCCGGTAGAGTTTTATTCTGGCTTGACCGGCAGCGCACGCGATGAACGGGTGGCAGCGTTGCTTGAGCAAATTGAGCTCGAACCGTCACTGTATATGGAGCGTAGGCCCACTGAACTCTCTGGCGGTCAGAAGCAGCGTATCGGTATTGCGCGTGCGTTGGCAGCCGAACCCGAATTTATTATTTGTGATGAAGTCACTTCAGCACTTGACCAGCTCGTTGCCGAAGGCATTTTACGGTTGCTGGCCAAACTGCAGGATGAACTGGACCTGGCGTATATGTTTATCACGCACGATCTCGCTACAGTCCGCGCCATTGCCGATGAGGTGGTTGTGATGAAAGAGGGCAAGGTCGTTGAAGCAGGCCCCAAAGACGTCGTGTTCAGCCCGCCGCATCATCCCTACACCGACCTCCTGCTGAGTTCGGTACCGGAGATGGACCCCGACTGGCTAACCCGTCTGCTCGAAGAACGCGGCTTGGAGAATCTTGGCGATGCTGCTATCGCCCGCATAAACAGCTGAGTTGCAATCGACCGCAGATACCCGACCCGAGCACAGGCTTCTTGAAGGGTGAATGAAGATCACACGCTTGTGGTAGGTGGGACTTGGCGTAAAGACGACCCGAACGGTCTCAAAGCTCATCGCACCCAAGGTTGAGCAAGGTGAGCGGGTTGGGCAAAATTGGGTCAAATTTGGGCCAAATAAACAGGTAAGTCATCGCCAGGTCATGGCCTACCGTGAGCCCATACCCGCATGTCAGCTGTAGTAGCAGGCCAACAGCATGCCCACTGGCTGTGTGCTAATACCGGGTAGCAGGCTGTCACACTGACTGTTGCGTGCCGACTGTTCGGTCCTGACAGTAGCATTTGAGGGTTGTACACCGAGTTCGCCATTCGGCGTTGGTTTGCCGAGTCGAAACTGTTAATGATACTGTTAGTCAGGTACGGTTTAACCGAGGTGGTCAGCGACTTGACCACAGTCTCTTATATATCCGAGGAGGATTATTATGTCATTTGAACTGGATAGACGCGGATTCTTGCGCACCAGTGTCGCAGCCGGCGTTGTCGCGGCAACAGGCATCCGGCCTGTTATTGCAGCACCGAAAGTCGGTGGTACCTTACGACTGGGTATCGCCGGTGCCAATACGTCTGATAGCTGGGATGGCCGCACCCATTCAGACAGCTTTATGATCATGATGGGTCACGGTACCGTGTTTGACTGTCTGACCGAGGTAGGCGCAGACGGACAACTCAAAGGTGAGCTGGCAGAGAGTTGGGAGCCCAGCGCTGACGCCAAGACCTGGACGTTTAACCTGCGTAAGGGCGTCACGTTCCACAACGGCAAACCATTTAATGCCGATGATGTTATTGCATCGTTAAATCTGCACACCGCAGAAGACTCCAAGTCTGCTGCCAAGCCCATCGTCTCTGCCATCACAGAGATGAAAAAAATGAACGACCACCAGTTGCAGTTTGTGCTGGCGGCAGGCAACGCTGATTTTCCATTCCTGTTGTCCGACTACCATATTCTGATTCATCCGGCGGATAACATTCAGGAGTCTATTGCCAAGGGTATTGGCACCGGTGGTTATCAGGTTGAAAACCACGACCCGGGTGTACGAACCATCGTCAGTAAGTACGCCAACCACTATAAGAGCGATGCGTGCTTCTTTGACAGCATTGAACAGATAGCGATAAACGATGCCAGTGCCCGCATGAATGCGCTGATGACCAATCAGGTCGATGCTATAAACCGTGTTGACTTCAAAACAGAGGCGTTGCTCAAGCGTAACCCGAATGTTGAAATCTTTGAGGTTACCGGTAACCAGCACTACACCTTTCCAATGCTCACCGGCGTATCACCTTACGACAATGCCGATGTCAGAATGGCATTAAAGCTTGCGTTTAATCGCCAGGAGTTGGTAGACAAAATTCTGCAAGGTCATGGTGCGGTCGCTAACGATCACCCGATCGGTCCCGCGAACCAGTACTACCACAAAGATCTCGCACAGCGCGAATATGATCCGGATCGTGCCAAGGCTCTGCTGAAAAAAGCAGGTATGGAAGGGTTAACCGTTGATCTTTCCGCTGCAAATGCAGCGTTTACCGGTGCTATAGATGCGAGTCAGTTATTGCAGGCTTCTGCAAAAGCGGCTGGTATTAACATCAATGTGAACCAAGAGCCTGATGACGGTTACTGGTCGAACGTGTGGCTGAAGAAGCCATGGTGTGCGTGTTACTGGTCAGGTCGTGCAACCGAAGACTGGATGTTCTCTACCGCGTACGAGTCTGGTGTACCGTGGAACGACACCGGTTGGGAGAATGAGCGTTTTCAGTCGTTGCTGCTTGAGGCACGTGCCGAGCTCGACAGCAGTAAGCGTCAGGAAATGTATTTTGAAATGCAGGAGCTTTGCTCTAACGACGGTGGCACGGTTGTACCTATGTACGCCAACTACGTCGATGCACATTCAACCAAGTTAGCACACGGTGAAAACATCGGTAACTTGTGGCAGATGGACGGTTCGCGCATCGCCGAGCGCTGGTGGTTCAGCTAAGCGTTTAATGTGCTAAAGCAGTACCTGTAAAACGCCCCGCCAGTCGGGGCGTTTTTTTTACGGCGATACATTTGTGCCGGCCGCAAGCTGTAAAAGTGTCTTTTGAAACGTGATCCAGTCGGCCGGATTATCTGACCAGGCGGCCGACCCCGTCGCGTCTGCCAACGCCACCGGAATCATGGATTCAATGAGTGTGGTGGCAGCTTTCGGATTGCGTTTCTTGGCTAACAAAAATAACTCTGCATCCTGAAGACCCCGGCGCCAGGCTTTGAGTCGCATGGACGGCAGTGGTCCGGGTGTTGGCCGAAACCCCGCCCGATGCAGTTGATTACCGGGATACACCATCACACCGTTACCAAAGCGATCATCGTCCGGTCTGTAAGAGGGCTCGGCAAACGGCCGATCATCACTACCCAAATTCACCGCCCACATAAACTGACCTTTTATACCGTAGCGCGCGCCGGTGACACCCCAGGTTCTCATTTCAATACCACTGTTATTGATGCTGTGCGCTCCGATAGCCGGATGGCCGCTGTGATAAAACCAGGTTGTATCGCCTTTATTCGCCTGTTGTGCCAAAAAATCCGGGTCGGCGGCACTGGCATTGGGTGCCCAGAGCCGAACCTTGCCACGCAGATCGAGCGCCGGGTCATCCGTCCATTGCGTCGGGTTGCTGTGGCTGGTCCAAAGCAGGTCGATGGGTATGTCTGCTGAGCCAGCGTCGATGGACTGCTGTACCTCATCCATATCGTTATGCACCGTGGTCAGGTAGTCATAACGACGCGTCGGATCATCGGCGAAGATTGAAGGGCCGTCCACCTCATCAAACACGTACGCGAAGTAGTTTGTGTCGAACCATTGGTTTTTGAGCACACGCGATCGCCAGTCTTGCGCCAGTGTTTGATAGCGGCGTTTAACCTCGGGTGGCATCGCAGTGTCAATCTGTATGTCGTACTGTTGAGGCCAAGGCGTACGCCAGATGGTAACGGGCGTGCGTGCGCCCGTGCCCTGATACCCGTAACGCTCGCTAAAGAGTGTGCCGTCCAATATCGGGGCATAGGTGCGATCGTAATAACCGTTGTCGCTAGGCAGGTCGGGGGTTCGCTCAAAAAACACCATGCGGTGCTGATGAGCCAATTGTTGGTAACACCAGGACATGCGTTGCCACTGTGTCGATTCACGATTGTTGCCAACGCCTTCCAGTCGGTAAGCGCGATAGATCTCACCCACCGCATCGATCGAAGGCCGTTGTGGCAACACGGCATTATAGACTTTCAGTGTGACCGGAATCTGTAGTGTCGACTCATCGGTAGATAGCGTGATCACTTGTGTATAGGTGCCGGCGGGTTGTTCCGCAGGCACATAGTTATCCAGCCATAGCGATTGATTTTGCCGGAGTGTTGCGTCTACCTCAATGGTATCGAAGAGAGTGACGTTGTCACCCAGACAACCCTGCTGTTGTGGAATGAGCGC